>JAVBSE010000096.1:0-3798 GCA_031547315.1 Opitutales bacterium | reverse complement strand
ATCCTGCTAACAGCAAGGCTTTTACTGACGTAATAAAGTTTTTGCAAGATGAAATAGAATCGGAAAAAACCTAAGCTATGAAGTTTTTCTTTTTCATTTTAGGTGTGCTTACAATGGGCGTTTTGGCGTTTTGGCGTTTGCGCAACATTCGCAAAGATGTGGAAGAAATGCAGACAGAAATGTCTAGGTCTTCTCAAGAAAGCGACATTGTTGTGAAATTCATGCACGACATTGTTGGCGACATTGCCTCTGGCGCAGACAAACGCAAAATTTACGACATAATACTAAAAACCGTAACAAGCGGCTGCAACGCAACAAGCGCTTGCATTTACGAGCAAATGCCCAATGGCAAATTAGTGGCTGTTAAAATGACAGGGGCTTTTCCGCCTCAGCGTCCTATTCCGCCTTTTGCGCTTGCAAATATTGAAAGCAGAACAGATTTTTTGGCAAAAATTTTGCGTGGCGAAGAACTAGACGCCCACGAAGGAATTATTGGCGAAGTAGCAAGAACTAAAAAACCTATATTCATTGCAAATGCACGTGTTGATTACAGGGTTGTAAAGCATTTAGACGCAAGTTTGGCAATAAGCTCCATGATGGTTGTGCCCCTTGTTTTTAGGGACGAATTTTTTGGCGTTTTGGCGCTTGCAAACCCCACAAGCGGCGGCTCTTTTAGCGCATCAGATTTTTCTGTGATAAAGGCAATTGGAGACCAGGCTTCGCTTTCGCTTTCTAACATACAAACCTTTACAAATATTGTAGAAAAAAATAGATTAGATTACGACCTTAAGCTTGCAAGCAGCGTTCAGCAGTATCTTATGCCCGAAAAATTACCAAGTATTGAGGGCTTTGAATTTGCGTCCAAATATATTCCGCAGCAAAAAATTGGTGGAGATTTCTTTGATGTATTTAAACTTAGCGAACATAAAGTGGGTCTTGTAATTGGCGATGTTTCGGGCAAGGGTATAGCTGCAGCAATTATTATGGGTTTAGCGCAAACAAACTTGCGCTACATTGCAAAAATGTACGACAAACCTTCCGAGGCGCTTAAGGCCTTGAACAAAGAAATGTTTATGTCTGTGCGTTTAGATATGTTTATCACTATGATTTACGCCACATTAGATTTGCAAACAGGCAAAATTATGATGGCAAGGGCGGGGCACGAAAAACCTTTGGTTTACAGCAAAGAAAAAGAATCGGCATTCTTTTTAAAGTCTAAGGGCTCTGCTGTGGGGATGTATGCTCCTGAACTTTTTGACAAAACTATTTCAGACTTAGAGGATACTTTTAACGTTAATGATGTCTTGGTATTGTACACAGACGGAATTACAGAGGCAACAAATCCTGATGGCGATGAATTTACTACAGAGCGTTTGCGTTCAGTCTTGGCAGAGTCTGCAAGCTTAAGCTCTGCAGATTTGTGCGAGCGCATCACTCAAAAGGTATTTTCTTTTGCAGAGCGTCAAGGTTTTATTGACGATGACTTTACTCTTCTTACAATTAAACGAATTAAATAATAAAGGAATAAAATTATGGCAGGCGTAGGCAAACTTTTAAAACAAGCTCAGAAAATGCAAAAGGCAATGGAATCTGCACAGGCAGAACTTGCCAGTCGTGAGGTTACGGCAACAGCAGGCGGCGGCGCAGTTGCGGTTGTTGTTGACGGGCATGGCGTTTTAAAGTCTATAAAGTTAGACCCGGAATTTTTGAAAGAAGCTGCAAATATTGTGGAAGAAGCTATAATGCTTGCAATCAATGAGGCTACAATGAAGGCAAAAGCAGAGGGCGAAGAAGCTATGTCTAAAATAACAGGCGGCTTTTCAATGCCGGGCTTATTCTAGTTTTATAATGAGCGATGCCTTTGAAAATTTATGCAAGGCGTTTTCTAAATTGCCCGGAATGGGAAAGAAAAGCGCCGAGCGTATTGCTATGCATTTGGTCTTTAATAAGGCGGATGCTGCTATCTTAGAAAGCTCTTTGGCAGAGGCTTCTAGGCGTGTTAGTGTTTGCCCTGTGTGCTGCGGAATTTCCCAAGATGGACAGGTTTGCGCAATATGTTCAGATAGTTCAAGGGCATCTTCTGCCTTATGTTTGGTAGAGACTGCTGCAGATTTGGTTGCCATAGAAAAATCGGGCGCATGGCGTGGACATTATCATGTTTTGGCAGGCAAGCTTTCTCCTATTAAAAATATTGGCCCAGAAAAATTGAAGCTAAAAGAGCTTGAGGCCCGCATTATAAATTCTGATATAAAAGAGATAGTGCTTGCGCTTTCAAACGACGTAGAAGGCGAAGCCACTTGCTACTACATACATTCTAAAATTGCAGAACCAAACGGTATAAAACTCACAAGAATAGGCTTTGGACTGCCTAGCGGAACTCAGTTAGGTTTTGCAGATATTTCCACAATTAAAAGCGCATTGGATGCCCGCAGAAATTTCTAAATCATGTTTAAAATTTTAAAATTATTTTTAGTATTGTCGCTTGCTGCGTGCCTGAATTTACAGGCACAAGAAGATGTAAAAAGCACAGAAGCAAATTCAAAAGAAAAAAACTACTTGGGATATAACGACGCCTTTGTGCTTGGAATGGTAGAGGGCATTACAGAGTTTTTACCAATATCTTCCACAGGGCATCTTATAATTGCAAATCACTTCTTGGGTTTGAATGCAACAGATCCTATTTACGATTCTAAAGGCGAAATTGTTTTAAGCAAAAAGCTAAATGAAGATGGCAGCCCCAAAGCTTACACGTCAAAAGAAGCTGCTGACGCTTTTTCAATAATCATACAAATTGCGGCAATTGCCGCAGTTGCAATCATCTACTGGAAAGAAGTTTTCAGCATGATACTTGGCATTTTTGGGCGCGACAAAAATGGTCTTATGCTGGCCCGCAATTTATTTGTTGCATTTATGCCTGCAGCAGTAATCGGCTTTCTTTTGCATGAAAAAATAGAAGAACTTTTATTTGATGTTTTACCTGTGATTATTGCCCTTGCAGTAGGCGCATTTGCTATGATTTTCATAGAAAAAAAATACAAGAAAGACCCTCCAAAAGATGGCAAAGTATTAGAGCTTCACGAACTTTCTATCAAGCAGGTTTTATTTGTGGGCTTCTTGCAATGTATCGCACTTTGGCCGGGCACAAGCAGGTCTATGATGACAATTTTAGGCGCATATATTGTGGGTTTGCGCCCTGTGCAGGCTGCAAAATTCAGCTTTTTATTGGGCTTAATTACATTGTCTGCGGCAAGCACTTACAAGCTTCTAAAAGATGGCCGTGAAATGTTTGAGGCGTTTTCAGTGGGCCCTGTTTTATTTGGTTCTTTTGTGGCTTTTGTAAGTTCTGCAATTGCTGCAAAATGGCTTGTAGGATTTTTAAATAAGAATGGTTTATTTTGTTTTGCAATTTATAGGTGGCTTTTAGCCTTAGTTCTAATACTAATGTTTTTACTTCCAAAATGTTTATAATAGATGCGCATACCCACTGGTTTCCGGACTTTGTTTCAGAGAGTCCGCATACTTGGGCCTTGCAAAATTCTGAAGCTCATTTTGCAGCGCTGATGGCTCCTCGTGAAGATGGTAAAAGAAATTTGCAGGGCTTTCCAAGCATAGAAAAATTCTTGCAAGACATGGCCGCAGCTTCTGTAAAAAAGGCTGTAATACAAGGCTGGTATTGGGAAAATCCAGACACTGCAAGGCTCTTAAATATTGCAGTCGCAAGAGCCATTAAAGACTATTCAGACAGCTTGTCTGCATTTGCATCTATAAGTTTTGAAGATAAAAATTTAGAAAAAACTT
>JAVBSE010000087.1:0-18696 GCA_031547315.1 Opitutales bacterium | reverse complement strand
GAAGTAAAAGACGGCTGCGCTGTCAGAAAAGTTCTAAAAGATGCAACTGCCTTCTCGTTTGAATCTCTTGTAAATGGGCACGAGCTCATAAAAAAACTTACGCCCATAAAAGACAAACAAGGCAAAGTTTTAAATGTTCTGGAATTCGATATAGACATGACAGAATTTAACAAGAAAAGCCGCGCCCTCACAAAAGCTATGGACGCAGCAAAAGCCGCCGACAGGGCCAAAAGCTACTTCCTTGCAACTATGAGCCATGAGCTTAGAACTCCGCTTAATGCAGTAATTGGCTATAGCGAATTATCTCAGGATGAAAATTTAGATAAAAATGAACGCATAGATAATCTTAAGAATATTTACTTTGCCGCAAATGCGCTTTTGTCTTTAATCAACGATGTTTTAGACCTTTCCAAACTTGAGGCTAATCATATGGAAATAGTGAAAGCGCCCACAAATATTTTGAATTTATTAGAAGACCTTTTGCGTATTTTCAAGTTTAGAGCAGATGCAAAAAAGATAGGCCTTCAAATGAACGTGTCTGAAAATATCCCTCCTTTAATGCTTGATGCTCTAAGAATGAAACAGGTTCTTATGAACATTTTAGGCAACGCAATTAAATTTACAGATGAAGGCGCTGTTTCTATTGACCTAAATTTCACAAAAACTTCTGAGCATTTGGGGACTCTTAAAATTTCAATAAAAGACAGCGGCATGGGCATTTCAGACGAATTCGCCACACGCATATTCAATCCATTTGAACGCCAAGACCCAAATATTGTGCGTGGTAAAAACGCCTTAGAGGGCACAGGTTTGGGGCTTGCAATATCAAAGCGCCTTGTAGAACAAATGGGCGGCGAAATAAATATTGACAGCCAGCTTAACGTTGGCAGCACCTTTACTGTGCTTATTCCAAATCTTGAACTTGCCGAAGATTTTGAAATTAAAAAAGCAAAAGACGAAGACCATTTTTCAGACTTGCAAACAATCTCTTTTGACGGAGAAATTGTTATAATTGACGACGTTCAAATGAACTTGAATGTGCTGGGATCAATTCTTAAAAAGCTTAACCTGCGCTATGTGCCTTTTATCTCTCCTGTAGAGGCGCTGGAATACATTACAAAAAATAAACCTGATTTGGTATTAACCGACCTTTGGATGCCGCAAATGCATGGCTTAGAGCTTGCGCAAAAAATAAAAGAATGTGCGTCAACAAAAGATATTCCGGTTATTGCAATAACTGCAGACACTCAGTTCGACAGCTCCGGATTTGATGACGTTCTTCTTAAGCCTATCACAGTTTCCAGAATAAATAATGTGATAGCCAAAAACTTAAAATCTTAAAAAAATCCTCTTGAAAATTAAATTTCAAGAGGATTTTTATTTGGAAGCCTAAGCCAAAATTTTCTTTAAATCTGCCTCAGGCGTTGTAATTGGCGTAAGATTAAATGTATCTACCAAGACCTTCAAAACATCTGCTGAAAAGAAAGCAGGCAAACTTGGCCCTATGTAGATATTTTTTATTCCAAGCGCAAGCAGTGTAAGAAGTATGCAAACTGCCTTTTGCTCATACCAAGAAAGCACAAGCGTTAAAGGCAGTTCGTTTACGCCGCATTTGAATGCACCCGCAAGTGCAATTGCAATTTGAATTGCTGCGTAAGAGTCGTTGCATTGCCCTACGTCCAGTATTCTGTTAAATGGACCTATATTGCCTAAGTCTAAATCATTAAAGCGAAATTTACCACACGCAAGCGTAAGGATAATACTGTCTTTAGGGCTTTGCTTTACAAAGTTTGTGTAGTAGTTGCGCCCCGGCCTTGCGCCATCGCAGCCCCCTACTAAGAAGAAGTGCTTTACTGCGCCTGTATTTACTGCGTCAATAATTGCAGGGGCGTTTGCAAGCAAAGTTTCGCGTCCAAAACCTGTTGTAACAAAGCTGCCTCCGTTGATACCTTGCATTTTTTTATTTTCAGAATATCCGCCAAGCGCTTTTGCTTGTGCAATTATTTCAGAAAAGTTTTTATGCCCGACTTCGTCTGCGGCAATGTGCTTCATCTGCGGATAGGCAACTAAAGACGTTGTAAAAACTCTGTCTGCATAGCTTGCCTTAGGAGGCATCAAACAATTTGTAGTAAACAAAATTGGCGCAGGCAAAGCATCAAACTCTTTTTGCTGATTCTGCCAAGCCGTTCCAAAATTACCCTTCAAATGTGCATATTTTTTAAGCTCAGGATAGCCATGCGCAGGCAGCATTTCGCCATGAGTATAAATGTTTACTCCCTGCCCTTGTGTTTGCTCTAAGAGCATTTTAAGGTCATACAAATCGTGTCCTGTAACAACAATAAATGGTCCTTTTTCAATTTCCAAAGGAACTTGAACAGGGACAGGGTGCCCATAAGCGCCAGTATTTGCCTTCTCTAAAAGCTCCATGCATTTTAAATTGATGTGGCCAAATTCCATTAAAAGCGAGAGCCATTCTTCTATGCTGTGGTTTTGCGCAAGTGCCGCCAAACCCTTTATAACCCAAGTATCAACAGACTTGTCCCTAAAACCTAAAATGCGTGCATGATGCGCATAGGCAGCCATGCCTCTTAAGCCAAAAAGCAAAGTTGAGCGCAGTGAAACAATGTTGGCGTCGCCGCTAAAAAGTTCGTTCTGAGATATTGTAAGAGGCTCGCCAAGAGCTTCTGTTTTTTCATTTATAATTTTATAGAGCGCCTCAACTTTATTGTCGTCAAAACTGACATTTGTAACACTTGTAAAAAGCCCGTCCACAAGCAAATCTATACAGCCTTGGCAAGCTTTGCCACGCTTTTGCATTGCACTTGCAAGCCTTATCATTTCGCAAGTGAGCTTGTCTTGAGCCCCTGCAACTTTAGGATTTTTTCCGCAGACGCCCATTTTTTCGCAAGCCTTGCCGTTTGCAGTTTGCTCGCACTGAAAACAAAACATATTTTCCATATCTGATCCTTTCTTATTAATAAATTAAAATCGTAATTTTTAAACATTACTTGACTTTTCCGAAAAGATTTTAGCAAATTAAAAAAATAAAGTACGTTGTTTTTACAACGAAACTAAAAATATGGAAAAATATATTAAAGTCTTAAAAGCCAGCCCTCTTTTTGAAGGAATTTCAGAAAGCGAAATTTTAGGACTTTTAAATTGTCTTGGGGCGCAAAAAAAAGTTTTTCAAAAAAACGCTTTTATTTTTAAATTTGGCAAAGAAGAAAAATGCATAGGTCTTGTACTTTCAGGCAAAGTAAATCTTCTGCAAGAAGACTTTTGGGGCAGACGCAGTATAATAGACAAACTTGGCGCAAGCCAAATTTTTGGAGAAGACCTTGTCTACGCAAACATAAAAAATTCAATGCTCTCAGTGCAGGCAACAGAAAAAACAGAAGTGCTCTTTATACGCTTTACAAATATGGTTTCGCCCTGCTCTTTGCTTTGCGTTTTCCATTCAAGGCTTATTAAAAATATGCTGGTGGTGCTTGCAAAAAGAAATGCAAACTTGATGCAAAAAATAACTCACGTTTGCAAAAAAAATACACGTGAAAAACTTATGTCTTTTTTGTCTGAAGAATCTGCAAAAGCAAAAAGTTCAAAATTTGAAATTTGCTTTAACAGAGAAGAACTTGCCGACTTTCTTGCGCTGGACAGAAGCGCAATGTCGGCAGAACTCTCTAAGATGCAAAAAGAAAAAATTATAAAATTTCAGAAAAACAAATTTGAAATTTTGTAAGTCTTAAAAAATAAATGTTTCTGTAGGCTCTTGTATTGTGGCTTTGCAGAGGTCGTAAATTGCTTTTTTCATTTCCGGCACGCCTTCTTCTGAAAGACAAGAAATAGGATAAACAGAAACTTCAGGATACTTTTTTGTAAACTTTTTTATGTTTTTAAGAGCCTCAGGCTCGTCCATTTTATTTGCCACAACTATGCGCGGCTTTGAAAGCAAACTTGCGTCATAAAGCTCTAGCTCTTTTAGCAAAATTTTATAGTCGTCATTTGGCTTGCGTCCGTCTTCTGCAGCCATATCAAGCATTATTACAAGCAGCTTGCAGCGCTCTATATGCCTTAAAAATTTATGCCCCAAGCCCTTATTTTCGGCAGCGCCTTTTATAATGCCGGGAATATCTGCAAGCACAAGATGGTCATAAGTTTCAGGATAATCTATTACCCCAACATTAACGTGAAGCGTTGTAAATGCGTAAGAGCCAATTTTTGGGCGCCCATGCGTAATTAGGTTCATCAAAGAAGATTTGCCTGCATTAGGAAAACCTACCAAACCCGCATCTGCAATGGTTTTTAAGACAAGCTTAAACTCTCCCCACTGGCCTTCTTCACCAGGGGTGAACTGACGCGGAGCCCTGTTTGTAGAGCTTTTAAAGTGAAGATTTCCTAGTCCGCCTTTGCCGCCTTTTAGAATTAAAATGCGCTCTCCGTGTTTAAGAAGTTCGCCGGCTACCATTCCGGTTTCAGCGTTTATCAGAATAGTTCCTGGGGGAAGATGCACGTCAATGTCTGCTCCATTTGCACCTGTCTTTTGCCTGCCAGAACCACGCACGCCATTTTTTGCAATAATAGACGGCGTAAAACGATAAGGTTCTAAGTCAGAAATATTTTCATCGCAAAGAGCATATATATGCCCGCCCCTGCCGCCGTCGCCGCCATCAGGGCCGCCTTCGGGAATAAATTTTTCACGGCGAAAACTTGCAGCTCCGTTGCCGCCGTCTCCTGCCTTTAAAGTAATTTGAGCTTCATCAACAAACATTTGCACTTCACACTGAATTGAAGCCCCAAGTTTTCAAGCAAATTATTTACTTTAAGCTTGAAAATTTTAAGATTAAAAATGAGTCTTAAGCTAATATTTTGGCAAACTTTGCCGATGGAAAATTTTACAAACAAAATATAAAACGAAAGAAAATTATGAAAAAATATAAGTGCCTACCTTGCGGATATATCTACGACCCTGCTGAAGGAGACGCTGACGGCGGCATCCCCGCAGGAACCGCGTTTGAAGACATCCCCGAAACTTGGACCTGCCCTGTCTGCGGCGTAAGCAAAGAAGATTTCGAAGAAATTGAAGACTAATTCTTTGCAGATGAAAGAAATTACAAACGCAATATACTCTGTTGGGGTCATACACCCCGACAGACCTTTTTTTGACGACCTTATCCCCCTTGAACATGGCACAAGCTACAATTCTTATGTAGTAAAAGGCTCTGAAAAAATCGCACTGATAGACACATCTTTGCCTGCAAAACGTGAAGAATTTTTTGCAAATATAGCCACGCTTGAACGCATAGACTACATTGTGGCAAATCATGGCGAACAAGACCACAGCGGACTTTTGGCAGAACTTTTAGAAAAATTCCCCAGTGCCAGATTGCTAACAAACGCAAAGTGCAAGCAAACAATTTGCGACGCAATTACTCTGGACGAATCAAGAATAGACATTGTCGATGAGAAAACAGAAATTTCGCTTGGCGGCAAAACACTGAAATTTTATATCACCCCTTGGGTGCACTGGCCGGACACAATGTTCACCTATATACCGGAAGACAAAGTTCTCTTTACTTGCGACCTTTTTGGCGCACACACCTCTGACGGAGAAACATTTGCAAAAGAAGACGTAGAAACCTTCATGGCAGCAAAGCGTTACTACGCAGAAATTATGATGCCATTTAGGTCTTTTTGCGCAAAATATCTTAAACTTGTAAAAGAAATTGCGCCCGCACTAATATTGCCAAGCCATGGCGGAGCATACAAAAATCCTGACTTTATCATAAAAGCATACGAAGACTGGACCTCTGAAATTATAGAACGCAAAGTCTTGATACCCTATGTTTCAATGTACGGAAATTCTAAAAAAATGGCAGAATACTTGGCGCAAAAACTTGAGATGCAAGGTGTGGAAACAGTTCTCTGCTCTATGATAAACGATGGCGTTGGCAAGCTTGCAGAAAACGCTGTGGACGCCGGTGCAATAGTATTTACAGGCTCTATAGTGCTTACAGATCCACATCCTGCAATCGCTTCAACTGCATACCTTACAAACCTTTGAA
This sequence comes from Opitutales bacterium, assembly GCA_031547315.1. Classification (GTDB taxonomy): domain Bacteria; phylum Verrucomicrobiota; class Verrucomicrobiia; order Opitutales; family Intestinicryptomonadaceae; genus Intestinicryptomonas. The sequence continues at coordinate 12,634 of JAVBSE010000087.1, read as the reverse complement.
AACCAAAAGCAAAATTCTACGCAACACTGTCTTCTTTTGGTTGGGGCGGCAAATTTGCAGAGCGTATAGCAGACTTTTTCAGACTCTATAAACCGGAAAATCTTGGTACAGTTATCGCAAAAGGTCAGCCAAATGCACAAACCTTTGCAGAGCTAGACGCCCTTGCAAATGTAATTGCAGAAAAACTTCCAAAGGAAGAAGCTGAATAATATTTGTTTAATTTACAAAAAATAAAAGGGGCGAACTTTCGCCCCTTTTTTTGTAAGTTAAGTAAGCAGTTTATAGCAGGGACAAAATCAGCACACTGAGAAAAAAATCAGTAAATTAAAAAGAAGAAGAATGTGGTAAAGAGTGCTGTCAATACCATTACAAGGGCTGCCATTGTTCCTTGTTTTTGACTTACTTCCAAACACTTTGCTGTGCCTATTACGTGGCTTACTGCCCCCATTGCAAGGCCTATAGAGATGTCGTCATTTACTTTGCAAAGTTTGAGCAAAGTATGCCCTATGCTTGCGCCTAATATGCCTGAAATAAAAACGCCTACAATGCTTAGTCCTAAAATTCCGTTTGTCATTTTTGTGATTTCAAGGGCCACAGGGGTTGTTACGCATTTGGGCATAAGAGAGACTGCTATTTGATTTTCAAGTGCAAAAATTTTCGCAAAAACATACAAGGTAAAAATGCTCACAAAAACAGAAATAAATGTTGCGATTAGAATTGGCGTTAAGTTTGTTTTTATAAGCCCTGTATGCTTATAAAGCGGATATGCAAGGGCGCAAGTTGCAGGCCCTAAAATATATGTGAGAATGCTTGTGCCATTTGCATAAGCTTCATAGTTTGAATTAGAAATTTCTAAAAAGAAAATAAGAATTGCCGCAGCTATTAAAATTGGAGGAAAATATTTAAACGCTTTAAATGCTCCAATTTTTCTTGATACAATGTAGCAAGCTATTGTTGCCAAAAGCCACAGCAAGCTTTGCAGATTAAAGTTTGTGAAAAAATCTTTCACTTGCTGTCTTCGCTTTCTTTTATTTTTTCTGCTTCTTTTTGTTTATTTAAAAATAATTCCACAGCAAGACCTGTAAAAATTATAGTTATACAAGAGCTCAAAAACACTGCAAAAAATATTTCCCAAAAACTGGAAGCAAGAAGCTCTTTAAAGCCCATAATTGCAACCAAAAAAGGTATAAAATAAAGCGGCATAAATTTCAGCAAAGTCTTGCAGGCGCTTTCTACCAAAGAAAGCGGAACCATTTTCAAAATAAGCAGCAAATAAAGAATCAGCATTGCAATTATAGATGCCGGAAAGGCTATCTTAAAATGCTGCGTAAAAAGTGCGCATAATTCATACAAAGCCACAATAAATGCCAAGCCAAATACTGGCATAAGCAGATTTAAAATCCTCTTCATAATTCTTTAAACTTCTTGCGATTTGCGCCACGCAACAATTGTTGCCTGAGGAGTTTTATGCTTATTCCATCTGTTCCAAGAAATATGAAGAGCCAAATCTAGTTTTTGCATAGTTGGCGGCAAATTATTTGCCATGCGCCACGCAACAACGTTCATCCAGCCACCCTCAACCAATGGCATCTGAAATTTAAAGTTTTGCCCGCCTCCAAAAATCTCAAGAGGCTTTTCTATGACAATGCCTTTAAGCGCAAAAATTGGGTCTCTGTTACCTTCTCCAAAGGGGTGCAAAAGTTCTAGCTCGTCAAGCAAATCTATGCAGATATCTTCGTAATCAAGCTCCATAGAAATATTTACTTCCGGCTCGAAAGAAATTCCTGATTCCATTTTTTTGCGTATCACAGAATTTAGTTTCTGCTTAAATTTGTCCATAGAATCTTCACGAACAGAAACGCCCACAGCCATTGGATGCCCGCCCCAGCTGCCTAAAAATTCAGTGCATTCGCCAAGGCATTCTACCAGGTCTAGGCCGCTAACGCTTCTGCCAGAGCCCTTTGTAAAGCCATTGTCGTTTTCTCCAAACACTATTACAGGCCTATTAAATTCTCTGCTTAGCTTGCCTGCAATAATACCAACAACCCCCGGGTGCCAAGTTTTGTCGTAAACTATAATACAAGGGTCGTTCGTCAAATTTTCTGTTTCAATTTTTTTGATTGAAGATTCAAAGACGCCTCGTTCAATTTCTTGACGCTCTTTATTGATGTCGTTAAGTTCGCAGGCGGCTCTAAAGCAGGTTGTAAAGTCGTCTCCTAAAAGCATATTTAGAGGCAAAGAAGCATCTGCCAAACGTCCGCTTGCATTGATGCGCGGCCCCAACCTAAAAGAAATATCCACAGGGGTGATTTCTTCGCCCAAAGAAATTCCGCTTGCCTGAATAAGCGCCTGAATACCCTTGCGCTTAGTGCTTTTTAAACGCTTAATGCCATTTCTGGCAAGTATGCGATTTTCGTCCACAAGCGGAACTAAGTCTGCAATAGTGCCCATAGACACAAGGTCCAGCGAGTCTTTTAAATTCAACTCCCAAGAGCGGGGGTCGTCTCTCATGCGCATTTCTTTTAAAAGCGCATGCGCAAGCTTAAAGACTAGCCCCACAGTGCACATATTGCGCCAAGGTGCGCCTTCAATGTCGTGAACATGGGGGTTGACGAGAATGTAGTCATTGTCGTGCCTGTCGTCTTTTGCCTGATGATGGTCTACAACAATTAGGTCTATGCCCTTTGACAAAATAAAATCTATGGCTTCTTTTGCGTTTGTTCCGCAATCCAACGCAACAAGCAAGTCTGGCTTTCCATCTTGCATTGCCCTGTCCAAAGCTGCAGCGCTAAGCCCATAGCCTTCGTCCATACGTCTTGGAACAAAATATGCAGGCTTTAGCTCAAAGTGATTCATCACATTTACAAAAAGCGCAGTACTTGTAATTCCATCAACATCATAGTCGCCAAATACCAATACTTTTTGTTTTTTTTCTATTGCTTCGATGAGTCGCAAAACTGCCCTGCGCATATTTTTGACTCTGAAAGGATCTCCTAAATTTGTAAGCTTTGGTTTAAGAAACATATCTGCCCTAATTGGGTCTGAAAAGCCCCTTTCAATAAGCAAAGACGCCAAAATATGACTGACGCCAAGGTAAGCACCAAGGTCGGCAGCAAGCTTTTGGTCATACTGTCTTATTTTCCAATGCACTAGTTAAATGTCCTTTTAGAGCGCTCTTGATTTTGCGTCGTTTACTATCATTGCAATAGCATCGTCTGCGCTATGTGTGCCTTCAAAATTTTTGCGCAGCCTTGAGCGTATTGAAACCAAACCAGCCTCAGCTTCTTTCTTGCCAATCACAAGCATATGCGGAACTTTTTCAGTTTCTGCCTTGCGGATTTTTGCGCCAAGTTTTTCTGAACTTGCATCAAATGAAACACGTAAGCCCGCCTTTTTAGCCTTTGCAAAAACTTCGTCGGCATAAGCTATAACGTCTTCACCCAAAGGCAAAATTCTAAGCTGCTCAGGAGCAAGCCATGTTGGGAAATTGCCTGCAAAGTGCTCTATAAGAACGCCTGTAAAGCGCTCTAAAGAACCAAATGGCGCACGATGTATCATAATTGGCCTGTGCGCTTTGTTGTCAGAACCAATGTATGTTAAATCAAAACGCTCAGGCAAATTGTAGTCAACCTGAACAGTGCCAAGCTGCCATTCACGACCAATTACGTCTTTAACAACAAAGTCTATCTTAGGTCCATAAAATGCAGCCTCTCCCAATTCTTCAGTGAAAGGCACGCCCAAAGACATTGCTGCTTTTCTGATTGCTTCTTCGCTCTTGTTCCAATTGTCGTCAGAGCCAACGTACTTGTCTGAATTAGGGTCACGCAAAGAAATTCTGACTCTGTAGTCAGACATCCCAATAGTTGTGAAAACTTTTTTCACCAAGTCTAAACAGCCTTGAATTTCTTCATCAAGCTGCTGGGGTGTGCAGAAAATATGAGCGTCGTCTTGAGTAAAGCCGCGCACACGTGTCATGCCGTTTAATTCGCCTGACTGCTCCCATCTGTAGACTTGTCCAAACTCTGCCAAGCGCACAGGAAGGTCTCTGTAAGAATGAGGGTCAGACTTAAAAATCTGAACATGGAAAGGACAATTCATAGGCTTTAGAAGATAGCCTGTAACGTCTCCGTTTTCTACTTCTTCTTCGAACTTATCCATTGTAAGCCCCTTTTTAGCCATTGCGTTGAGGTCATCTCTTTCAACAATTGGCACAAACTGAGACTCTTTGTAATAAGGAAAGTGTCCGCTTGTCTTAAACAAATCTAACTTGCCGATATGAGGCGTAAACACTTGGCTGTAGCCCTGTTCTCTTAAAAGTTCCAAAATGAAATCTTGCAAAGACTGACGCAAAATTGCGCCCTTTGGCTTCCACAAAATTAAGCCCTGACCAACCTTTTCATCAATCGCAAAAAGATTCATTTCTTTGCCAAGCTTTCTGTGGTCTCTGCGCTTTGCTTCTTCTAGCTGATTAAGATAGTTTTCTAGCGCCTCTTTGCTTTCAAAAGCTGTGCCATAAATGCGCTGAAGCTGCTTGTTTTTTTCATCGCCCCTGTGATAAGTACCTGCAATGCTAAGCAGCTTAAATGCCTTAATGCGCTTTGTGTAGTCTGCATGAGGGCCCGCACAAAGGTCTGCAAATTCGCCATTTGTGTAGAAAGTTATTTTTTCGCCCTCTGGAACATCTGCAAGGCGGCCAAGTTTGAACGCGTCTTGACCTGATTTTTTGATGAGCTCCTGCGCTTCTTGTCTTGTAAGCTCTTTACATTCAAAGCGCTGATTTTCAGAAATAATTTTTTTCATTTCTGCCTCGATATTTTCAAGGTCTTGCGCTGTGAATTTGTGCGTCAAATCAAAGTCGTAATAGAAGCCATTGTCGGTAGCAGGTCCGATATCAAGCTTTGCATCAGGAAACAGGCGCAGTACTGCAGCAGCAAGAACGTGCGATGCGCTGTGTCTAATTTTATATAGGTCTTCGTTCATAAATAAAGTCTTTAAGAATCGGCTTTTTATTAAATTTTGTAAAGAAATTTTTACGCTTTTAGTTTTGCAGCCAAAGTTTGAAAGACAGGCAAAATTCTCTGAAACTGCGAAACTTCTTCAAAAGGCAGCTCAGAACTCTCTAAAATTTGCCAGTCAGGATGATTTTCAAAAATTTCTTTTGACCAAGCAAAATATTCTTCATGGTCTGTTCTAAAATATAAAATTGTTTCTGCTGTGCAGTATTTTTTTAGAAGGCTCAAAAACTCTGGCTGAATTAATCTATTTTTATGATGGCGCTTTTTTGGCCAAGGATCAGGGAAAAATATCATCACTTTGCCAAACTTTAAATCTGCCGGCATTGCATCTAAAAATTCTGAACACATAGCTTTTATAAAGTGAACGTTTGTATTGCCCCTTCGCTCATTTTTCTTTTCGCCATCACGCACTCTTGAAGAAATTATGTCTATGCCAACGCAAAGTTCATTTGGGAAAGCTGCGCCATAAGCGCTCAAGTAATGCCCCTTGCCTGCGCCGATTTCAAAAGTAATTTTGTTTCCAAAATTTTTGTAATTTAATGCAGATATTGTTTCTGCCAAATTTGCAACACGCTGCGACCTACGCTCTAAAGCCAATTTTAATCCGTCTTCCATAAAAGTTTAAGCTTTGCAGACAGGCGTTTTTTTTCAAGCAGAACTTTTGTATTTTTCAAAAATGCTTGCTATTTTTTTAGTTTCTTGAATTCTTTGCTTAGGAGAATATGAAAAGAGAAAATCATTTTATGCTGTTTGGCTTAGACGCTAAAGAGAAAAGCTTTAGGGGTGTTTTTCTCTTTTTGGGCGTTTATATTGGTGCAAGTTTGCTGGCCTGTGTTTTAACGCCGCCAATTTTTTGGTTCTTTCAATCTATTTACGAAAATCAGCCGGACCACTGGCTTATGCGCAAGCGTGTAGATGTTTTTTACGACAGAATAAGATGGGTTCCCATAGTTTTATCGCTTCCATTTTTGTTTAAAGCCTGCGGATTATTTTCGCTCTCTAATTTGGGGCTCAAATTTTCCAAAGAAAATTCCTTTAAATTTTTAAGATACTTTGCCTTTGGCGCTGCTGTGGCTATTGTGATTTTTATAAGCCAGGCAATCTTTGCCCAAGTGGAATTTACTCCGCTAAAAAAAGATATTGGCGATGGTGTTTTTGATTTTCTTAAAGAGCTTATATTTAGTTGGATATTGGGCGCTTTGGCTGTTTCATTCTTAGAAGAAATAGTTTTCAGAGGGCTAATGCTTAGATGCTTTTATACAGCCTCAAACGCTCTATTTGCCATACTTTTTACATCTTCGTTTTTTGCATATAAACATTTTACAATGCCTCGTAATTTTTGGGCACAGTCCGCAGAACAAGGGCTTGTAGCGCACTGGTACACAGGCTTTCAGGTTGCCTGGTACGACACTATCGGCATTTATTATTCTTGGGATGCAATTCAATTTTTTGCCCTTTTAATATTTTCCGCAATGCTTTCATTATTTTATTTTTGCTCAAGAAATCTTTGGGGCGCAGTGGGTTTTCACGCAGGAATAGTGTTTTTAATTTTCATATATCGCCATAATTTCACACAGCACCTCAGCGCAAAGCAAGAGATGTTTTTGGGCTCTGCAAACCCTTCAAACGGGCTGCTTGGAATTGCCATCTTAAGTTTAATTTCTATTGTTTATTTATACATATATATTTCAAGGAAGCCTAAAAACTTAGATGGCAATTTATAGTTTATTTGTTTTTTTTGAAAAAAGATATTGACCTATCAGAAAAAATAATCAGAGTTGAGCGTTTTACAAATGGCTGGGTAGCTCAGTTGGTAGAGCAGAGGACTGAAAATCCTTGTGTCGGCGGTTCAAACCCGCCCTTAGCCACCACTTTTTAAAAAGACCGACTTTTTTAAGTCGGTTTTTTTATGCCTGCTTTTTTGAACGTAAATTTTAGGCGCAAAAAAACGCACTCATTATTGAATGCGTTTAAAATGTTTTTTTTTGAATTAAATTATTTGCAAATCAAATTCAAAAATTCTGCATTTGTTTTTGTTTGAGACATTCTTTCAATGAGCGTTTCTGCAGAATCTTCAGTCTTAGAACTTGCCATTGCCCTGCGCAAAAATGAAGCCGCTTCAAGCTCTTTTGCGCTAAGCAAAAGCTCTTCACGCCTAGTGCCGGAAGCGCCCAAATTTATTGCAGGCCAAATGCGAAGCTCTGCAACTTTGCGGTCTAAAACCATTTCCATATTGCCAGTGCCTTTAAACTCTTGAAAGATAAGTTCATCCATTCTGGAGCCTGTTTCTATTAGCGCAGAGGCAACTATTGTAAGGCTGCCTGCTTCGTCGGTATTGCGTGCCGCAGAAAATATTTGGCGCGGACGTTCCAGCGCCCTAATATCCAAACCGCCCGACATTGTGCGCCCCCCACCAGCCTTCAAAGAATTATGCGCACGTGACAAACGTGTAAGAGAGTCCATCAAAATAACAACGTCTTTGCCAACCTCTACCAAAAACTTTGCACGCTCTATTGCAAGGTCTGCAACCCTTACATGCATCTCTAAATTTTCATCATTTGATGACGCAAAAATTTCTGCCTTTTGAAGGTCCATCCTAAAATCTGTAACTTCCTCAGGACGCTCATCCACAAGCAAAATTATCAAATGGCATTCAGGATGATTTTCTAAAACCCCCAAAGCTATGTCTTTTAAAAGCGTAGTCTTGCCTGTGCGTGGAGGGGCCACAATTAAGCCTCTTGTACCTTTGCCTATTGGGCAAAAAAGGTCTATCACTCTATTTGTCATTCTGCCGTCTTTAGTTTCCAGATGAAGTTTTTCGTCCGGCGCAATAGTTGTTAAATGCTGGAAGCCAAGCACACGCTTTCTTTCAGGACAAGGTACGCCATCTATAGTAGAAATAAAGCGCAGTTTAGGATTCTGATGCGCCTGCCCCTTATGAGCATTGCCAACAATATATTGCCCACGCTTAAGCGAAAACCTGCGAACAAGCTCTCTTGGAATATATGTATCGCTTGGCCTTGCCCTACCGCCTCTTTTGGGGTCTAACAAAACGCCATTGTTGTTTTGTCCCAAATCAAAAATGCCTTCAACTTCAATTATATCAAGCTCCGGCTTAGGATTCTGATTTTCTGCCTGCGGATTTTCATTTGAAAGTACAAATTCTTCGCCCTCTTGTTTTTGAACTTCAGAAGCATTTACAGAAGCCCCGCCCTGCTGATTCTGATTAAAATTCTGCCCAGACCTTCTCTTATTATTGCGCCACCTGTTATTGCCCCTATTATTGCGGTTTCTGTTGTTATGCCCACGCCCCCCATTTTGCTGCCTTTGTCCGCCAGCGTTAGAGTAGGATTGATTATTCTTATTCTCAAAAGAATTATTTTCAAAATCTTCCATAGTTATGTTTTTTGACTTTTAGTGCCCCACAAAAATATAAATTAAAACACTCTCTGAGGTCTTGTAAGTTAGCACGCACAAAAAAAGTGCGGAAATAAAAAGGTGAAATCGCTATGCCAAACACAGGCACACCAAACTTAAAACATCATCATCAAAAAAAATTTCTCACCAAATTGCAAGTTTTTTGTTTTAGAGATTTTTTTGAAACGGAGCATCACACTCCATTTTACAGCAATTGCAGAAAAATTCTCAAATTGTGCGTCGCATTAGACACAAGAAAAATTGCAAACAGTCATGTACCAAGTACACTCCTGCTTGCGATTTTTTGCAACAACAACGTTCAACGCCAAACCCAAACCTTTTATTGCTTGTTTAAACCTTGTCAAATGTTGGCTCAGACGAGCATACAAAAAATCTCATGGCTAGGAGTGTACAAGCGTACATGACTATTCATGAGATTTTTTGTAGCGGAGTATCAGCCGCATTTCACAACGTTTTATGGGTTCTCGCCAAGTGTGTCAGTAGCTTCAGACTTCTCCGGAAGAACTGTTTGCACCTGAGTGCTGTCTGCCGCTTCGCTCTTGCCCAAGTGGAAGCTCCCAACTATCCAAGCGTAAGAAATAAATACGCAAGACAACTGGAATATGCCCCAAAAAATGAAGCACTTAACAATTGTTGTTGAAGCTCTTACCCAATCTGCGCCTGTTTTTCTTTTTATAAGGAAATATCTGCAGAAAATCCAAAAAATTAAAAGCATAATAAGTGCCAACACTGTGATGCTTGTCATTTGAATTTTGTCGTCACACAAAAAGCGCCAAAGGGCAAAATTATTTAAATTTACAAGTGTGCCTACGCCCGCAAACAAAGTAAGAAGCGGAAATGCGCTTGTCCACAAGAAAAATTGTGCAAATGATGAGGGAAAAAATGTAGATAAATTTAAAGGCTTACCCACACAAATCAGCCAAGACAAAACTATTAGCCCTGCCAAAATTAGGCAAGATTTTGACAGTCTTGAAATCACTGCCATTTTTATATGAAATCTAATTCTCATTTGAATCTGTATCTGAAAGGTTTACACGTCTTAGTATGTAGTAAGTGCCATATGCCAAAAGCACCAAAAGCAGTGTCATGGCGCTGTAGCTGTGCCCCCACCAAATTTGATGTTCTGTCATCATAGTAAATTCTGACATACCGCCAAGCCCCACAATAACATTCAAGGGCAAGAAAATGATATTGATAATTGCAAGCTGCTTCATGAGCACTGCAAGATTGTTACTGACAACAGAGCCGCGTGCATCGGACATACCCACAAGAATGCTTGCGTAGATTTCTGTCATTCGGACGCACTGGTTATTTTCAACAATAATATCTTCTAAGAGCTCTCCTTCAGGTTCGTCAAAGCCTATTCTTTGGGTGTCACGCACCATTTTTGTAAGCAGAACTTTATTGGCGTTTGTTGCGCTTTCATAGTAAGTCAAGCTCTTGGAAAGCACGAACATTTCTGTTAAGTGGTGGTTTGACACAGAAAATTCGATATCCTTTTCTATGCGTTCAGAAATTAAGCGAATAATTTTAAGATGCTCTAAAAAATGATTTGTAGAATGATGCAATATGCGAAGCACCACGCCTTTTAAAGACTTAACACGCTGCGAAACCCTGCCATATTCAAAGAGCGATGTTTCTTCAGGCTGAACAATAATAAGCTTGTCTTCAAAAAGAAATATACCTGCGGATGTAACGCCAAAGCCAAGCAAATCTTCTGCAGAATAATTGCGTGGCTGTTTGAGAATTATCGCAATGTGATTATCTTCAAACTCCATACGAGAAATTTCGTCAGGGTCCAGCGCAGAATTAAGCGAGTGCGGGTCTATAAGGTAATACTCTATAAGCAGGCGTTTTTCAGCCTCTGATGGGGAAACATAAACGTGCACTGCACCCTCTCTGTTTTCCGATATTTTGCCATCAACAAGATCGTAAATTTTTAGCATTTTTGCGCCCTTTCTTTGGAAAATTAAAAATAAAAACACCCACTGCAAGACGCCGCAAGAGTATTTGTCAGGATTTTCTTTAGTTCGGCAAAGATTACAAATCTTGTCAAGCTATGTTTTACGTCATATAAATTTTTTTGAAAGTTTTAAAAATAGTGTTGAAAGATTGTAAAGCTTCATCATCTTCTTATCTTTTACGAACATTTTAGCAGATACAGATATGTCATACTTAACTAAAACAATCATGTCTTCACTTATAAAAAAATATGTGATGGCAATTACAGGTTTCGCGCTAGCGGCCTTCCTTCTTATGCACATGCTTGGCAACTTGCAGGCACTTGAAGGCGGACCTCACGCAATTAACGCTTATGCACACTTTTTGCAGACCTTACCTTGGGAGTTCTTATGGGGCTTTAGAGTTGGTCTTGCAGCTTGCATAGTTGTGCACTTTGGACTTGCATACTTGCTTGTTATAGAAAACTGCAAGGCAAGACCACAAACATACTCTGTAAAAAAGTCGGTTGTATCAAGCTTTGCGGCAAAGTATATGATATACACAGGCACTATCATTTTGCTATTTGCAGCGCTTCATATTTTACACTTTACAGTGCTTGCGCTTAATCCTGAGTTCAAACTTATGGACTGGGTTTGCCACACAGGCATGTACGAAGGCAAAACCTTGCACGACGTTTATGCCATGCTAATACTTGGCTTTAGTAACGAGCTTGTTGCAGGCCTTTACATTTTTGCAATGGCTGCTATTGGCATTCACTTGGTACACGCTGTTTCAAGCATGTTCCAGTCTGTTGGTTTTAGAAATGAAAAAACACGTTACACATTAAATAAGATAGCTATTGTTTACGCTATTGTAATTTTTGGCGGTTTTTCTTTGAACCCAATTGCTGTTTTGGTAAGCAAATATACAGATTTGCAAATACTTCCTGTTAAAGAAGTGCTTAAGCAGTATGAAGCTAAAAAAGCTTCTGACGGCGCAATATTTATAGACTACTCTTTTTTAGACTGCAAAGCAAAGTGCGATAAAAAAGCAGAAGTAAAACTTGAAATCAAAAAATAAGCTTTAAAGGAAACTAATATGAATTTGGATTCAAAAATTCCACAAGGTAAAGTCTCTGAAAAATGGGATAATTATAAATTTTCGGCAAAGCTAGTTAACCCTGCAAACCGCCGTAAATATCACGTTTTGGTTGTTGGTTCTGGTTTGGCAGGCGCAAGCGCTGCTGCATCACTTGCAGAACAGGGCTATAATGTTTCTTGCTTTTGCTACCAAGACAGCCCACGCAGAGCGCACTCTATTGCAGCTCAGGGCGGCATTAACGCTGCTAAAAACTATCCTAACGATGGCGACTCTGTTTATCGCCTATTTTACGATACAGTTAAAGGCGGCGACTTTAGAGCACGTGAAGCAAATGTTTATCGCTTGGCTCAGGTTTCTAACAATATTATCGACCAGTGCGTAGCGCAAGGTGTTCCTTTTGCACGTGAATACGGCGGCTTATTGGCAAATCGTTCATTTGGCGGCGCACAGGTTAGCCGTACATTTTACGCACGTGGCCAGACAGGTCAGCAGCTTCTTTTGGGCGCATACTCTGCGCTTGTTAAGCAGATCGCAGTAGGCAAAGTAAAGATGTACACTCGCCAAGAAATGATGGACTTGGTTGTTGTTGACGGCCACGCCAAGGGCATTATTTGCCGCAACTTGGTGACAGGCGAAATTAAGTCTTTTGCGGGCGACGCAGTACTACTTTGCACAGGCGGCTATGGCAACGTATTTTACTTGTCAACAAACGCACAAGGTTGTTCAGTTTCTGCAGCTTGGAGCTGTTATAAAAAGGGCGCAGGTTTTGCAAACCCTTGCTATACACAGATTCACCCAACTTGCATTCCTGTTCATGGCGACCAGCAGAGCAAATTGACATTGATGTCTGAATCTTTGCGTAACGACGGACGTGTTTGGGCTCCTAAAAAGAAGGAAGACGCAAGCAAAGACCCTAACGCTATTGCAGAAGAAGACAGAGACTATTACTTGGAAAGAAAGTACCCAAGCTTTGGTAATCTTGCACCTCGTGACATTTCTTCACGTGCTGCAAAAGAAGCTTGCGACGCAGGCAGAGGTGTTGGCAACGTTGTTAATGGCGAACGCAGAGGTGTTTATCTAGACTTTTCTGCAGCTATCAAACGTGACAGCAAAAAAGCTATCGAAGAACGCTACGGCAA
>JAVBSE010000145.1:0-4172 GCA_031547315.1 Opitutales bacterium | reverse complement strand
TGTAATACAAAAAAATTATATTGCTTCTAAGCTTTTATTAAGAGAATAGTATTTTGTTTATGAAAATATTATTCTCTTTTTTATTAATCTCATTAACTTGCCTTTGCCATGCAGATATTAAAGACTGCAAAACAAAGCAAGAAGCCAATTCAAAAATCATAAAAATTCTTGATCTCATAAATAATTTAGACGCTGAAAAACTTTATAAAAAAACTGCAGATTTTTCCGAAGCAAAAAAACTTATTGCAGAAATCGACGACCCCGAATTATTTGCAAAACTAGTCATATTCACCCACTACCTCTCCTACCCCGGCGGCATTGACACTACTGCATTAGACGATACTTTTTATGCACTCTGCAATATTTCTGACATGAAGAAATTTAAAGAGCACAAACAATATGCACAAGGCTTGCTGCTCATACAAAAAGGAATACCTTTAGATGCACATAATGGCGAACAATTTGCAGAACTTATTTTAGATTCTAAAGATAATTCTGAAATTCAAAAATACTTTTCAAGTACAATAAAAAGATTCGATTCTGTAAAAAAATAATGACAAAAAAGAAAAAAATATTCTGCATAATGCTTTTGATTTTTTTGCCAATTGCGTTTTTTTTGATCGCAATTGTTTATTTGAATTCTCCGAAATTTGGCACTCTGCCAAAAGGCGAAGATCTTGAAAGAATTGAAAAATCGCCCAATTACAAAAATGGTGAATTTCAAAACCAGTACCCTACTACACATATAAGCGAGGATGCAAGCACCACAAGAGCTGTGCTTGGCCTACTTTTTAAAAGATACCCAAATACAAAACCAAAAAAACCAATTCCTACAATCAAAACAGATTTGCAGACTCTTGATAAAAATAAAAATTTGCTTATTTGGTTTGGGCACTCTTCCTATCTCTTTCAAATAAATGGAAAGCGTTTTTTGGTAGATCCTGTTTTTAGTAAAAGAATGTCTCCTGTTCCTTTTGGCGGCACTGCATTTAAGGGAACAGATATTTATACTCCTGCGGACTTGCCGGAAATAGATTATCTTATTATCACTCACGACCACTGGGATCACCTAAATTATGAGACTGTTTGTGCACTAAAATCAAAAGTCAAAAAAGTAATTTGCGGACTTGGTGTCGGCGCACACTTAAAACATTGGAAGTTCGACAAAAACCAAATCATAGAACTAGACTGGTTTGAAACAAATAAACTAGAAGATGAGCTCACGCTTTACGCCCTGCCTGCACGCCACTTTTCTGGCAGAAATTTGTGGTCTAATAATAAGTCGCTATGGATGTCTTACTTAATAGACGCTAATGGCTATAAAATTTATATGGGCGGCGACTCCGGCTACGACGACCACTACAAAAAAATTGGCGAGACATTCGGCAGCATAGACATCGCAATGTTAGAATGCGGCCAGTACGACAAATCTTGGAAATACGTTCACGAAAAACCCCAAGAAACTATCAAAGCCGCAAAAGACCTAAACACCAAGCATTTGCTTGCAGTGCACAATTCAAAATTTGCAATATCAAGACACCCTTGGAACGAGCCTCTAAAATATCTTTCAATAATGAGCGCAGACAAACCCTACAAACTGCTCACGCCCAAAATTGGGCAAAAAGTAGAACTCAAAAAAGATATAGATACAAAATTTGAAGTTTGGTGGAACGATTAGAATCTTATTGACTAGAAATTTAATCGCTGTAAATTTGCCTACTTTATTTTTAATAATAAAAATTTGACTAGGATAGGTGCCGGAGTGGTCGAACGGGCTCGATTGGAAATCGAGTGTGCTCCAAAAGGGTACCGGGGGTTCGAATCCCCCCCTCTCCGAAAATTTAAAAATTAAAGCACAAGTCGGAAGACTTGTGCTTTTTTTTGTGAGGAAAATGAAAATCAAACAAAGATTTGATTTTTATTTTATTCATAAAAATCACAACATTAGTTGTGAATAATTTTTATATTTTTCAGAGAAACAAGGGATGGGCGAAGCCAATCCCATCCTCATTATAAAATTAGTAGAGAAACGCAGTTTATCGAAAAATTTTATGAAACAAAAAACAGCCTATTTATAGGCGTAGTTTTTGCAGCTTTTTACAATTCGGCTAGAACAAGGGATGGCCGAAGGCAATCCCTCAACTCTTAATAAAAATCACAGCACTTGTTGTGAATAAATATCTCTATCTTTCATTCTATGAAATTTAAAATCAAATTTTCATTTCAGTTTTTTTTCAAAATCAAATTCTAAAAAACTTGACTGCTACTTAGTATGCTATGTGCTTGTACGACTTATGAATGACTCTTCAAAGTTTCGCAATCTAGCAATTATAGCGCATGTCGACCACGGCAAAACAACGCTTGTCGACAAGCTTTTAGAAGCAGGTGGCGCATACAGAGATAACCAAGCTGTCACAGAGCGCGCTATGGATTCTATGGATCTTGAAAGAGAAAAAGGAATCACGATTAAGGCAAAAAACACGTCTATAAAGTGGCATGGCTATACTATAAATATTGTAGACACCCCCGGCCACGCAGACTTTGGCGGCGAAGTTGAACGTGTTATGAAAATGGTTGATGGCGTTTTGCTTGTTGTAGATGCGCTTGACGGTCCGCAGGCGCAAACACGTTTTGTTTTGCGCAAAGCTCTTCAAGAAAATTTAAAACCGATTATTGTCATAAACAAAATAGACCGCCCAAATGCTACGCCGCACATTATCAGAGACAAAGTTTTAGAACTTTTTATGGAACTTGGCGCCAGCGACGAGCAGTTTGATGCCCCCATAGTTTATGGCTCTGCCAGAGACGGATATTTTGTTGAAAATTTAGATGATAAAAAGAAAGACTGCACTGTCCTTTTAGAAAACATAGTAAAGCATATTCCGCATCCAAAAAATGCAGACAAAGATGGCGACTTTCAAATGCTTATTTCAAACATAAGCTGGGATGACTATGTTGGTCGTGTTGCCATTGGCCGCATAAGTTCCGGCACTGTAAGAAAGGGCGATACTGTTTGGCTTATCAAGGGCGATGGCTCTAAATATCAGGGCAAGGTTACTAAGATGTTGGAATACTCTTCTGCAGGGTCAATCGACTCTGCTGTTGGAATTGCAGGCAATATTGTTGGAATTTCAGGACTGGACAATGTGGATATTGGCGAAACCCTTTGCGCACGTGAAGATATGGAAGCTCTGCCTTTTGTGGCAATTGACCCGCCAACAATTTCTATGGAAATTTCTATAAATGATGGGCCTCTTGCAGGCAAAGACGGCAAGAATGTTACATCACGCATAGTTCGTGAACGTCTCTTGCGTGAAATGCGCACAAACATTTCTATACAGGTTGAAGACACAGACAAATCCGGAGTGTTTGCAATGTCGGCACGCGGGGCAATGGAAATTGCTGTGCTTGTAGAAACTATGCGCAGAGAAAATTTTGAAGTTTGTGTCTCTCGCCCCAAAGTTATCATGAAAAGGGACGAAAAAACAGATCAGCTGCTTGAGCCCTTTGAGACTATGTATGTTGAAGTTCCTGATGAGCACGTTCCGGGGGTTTTAAAAATCCTTAATACTCGCAAAGCGCACATAGAAGAAATGGAAAGCAAAGACGGCACAGGGCGCACATATTTTCAAACCTACATACCCACAAGGGGCATAATAGGTTTTGAGTTTGAGCTTGTTAACTTAACTTCGGGGCATGGAATATTTTCTCATCTTTTTAGGCACTACGCACCTTATGCAGGCGAAATCCTTTCACGCCAAACAGGGCGTTTGGTTTCTATGCAAACAGGTGTTTCTACACGCTATGCGCTTTTGGCGCTTGAAGACAGAGGCAAGCTTTTTGTTGGTCCGCAAGAAGACGTTTATGAAGGTCAAATAGTAGGCGAAAATCCACGCCCGGAAGACATGCCTGTAAACCCTTGCAAAGAAAAACATTTAGACAATATGCGCTCTGCGGGCAAAGACCCTACAATGCAGCTTTCCCCAATTATAGAATTTTCACTTGAGCGCTCTTTGGAGTACATTGACAGTGACGAACTGGTTGAGGCAACTCCGCATTTTATACGTCTTCGCAAAAGAGTATTAAGTGCAAATGCACGCCGCAGGCTGGAAAAATCTGCAAATTTAGAATAAGTTAAATATTTTAAAAACTCAAAAAAAAGATGAATTTAG
>JAVBSE010000116.1:0-9290 GCA_031547315.1 Opitutales bacterium | reverse complement strand
TATTTTAAGAATAAATATGCCTACAATTAACCAGTTAGTCCGCAGGCCTAGAGTAAAGGCCGTATCAAAGACAAAAGCTCCAGCGCTAAAGAGCAATCCTTTTCGCCGTGGGGTTTGTGTACAGGTGATGACCCGTACACCTAAAAAGCCAAATTCGGCTATCAGAAAGGTCGCTAAAGTTCGTCTTACGACCGGATATGAAGTTATCGCTTACATCCCTGACGAAGGTCACTCTTTGCAGGAGCACAGCGTTGTAATGCTACGTGGTGGTCGTGTAAAAGACTTGCCAGGTGTTCGTTACCACATTGTTCGTGGTGTGCTTGACTCTACAGGCGTTGAAAAGCGTCGTCGTAGCCGTTCAAAGTATGGCGTAAAGCGTCCTAAGGCTGCAAAGAAATAAATTTAAAGAAAGATAAACATGTCACGTAGACACAGAGCGGTAAAAAGAGAACGTACACCTGATACTCGTTACAAGAGTGTTCTAGTAAGTCACCTAATCAATATGGTGATGGAAAGAGGTAAAAAGTCTGTAGCAGAACGCATAGTTTACACAGCTATTGAGCGTGTGAGCGAAAAACTTGAAAAGGGCGATCCTGTCGATTTGCTTTTGGGTGCGCTAGAAAACATTCGTCCTAAGCTTGAAGTAAAAAGTCGCAGAGTAGGCGGTGCGACATATCAGGTGCCGGTTGAAGTTTCTTTTGAGCGTCAGCAGACATTGGCTTTCCGTTGGCTTATAGCTTCTGCAAAAGCAAGAAAAGGCGTTCCTATGGCTGAGGCTATGGCAACAGAACTTGTAGATGCTTACAACAACACAGGCAACGTAGTTAAAAAGCGTGAAGACGTGCACAAGATGGCTCAGTCTAACAAGGCTTTTGCTCACTTGCGTTGGTAATTTTTAAAGAGAGTATTTACAAATGGCTAATGTATCCCCTAAAAATTCTCCTAACAGAGCAAGACCGCTAGAGTACACAAGAAATATTGGTATTTCTGCGCATATCGACTCTGGTAAAACAACAGTTTCTGAACGTATTTTGTTTTACAGCGGTTTGGTTCACAAAATTGGCGAAGTTCACGACGGCGCTGCAACAACTGACTGGATGGAGCAAGAACGTGAACGTGGTATCACAATTACATCTTCTGCGGTATCTTGTAACTGGACAAATAAAGTAGGTCCTTTTGCAGGTATTGACCACCAGATCAACCTTATTGACACTCCTGGGCACGTTGACTTTACTGCTGAAGTAGAGCGTTCATTGCGTGTGCTAGACGGCGCTATTGCTGCGTTTTGCGCAGTTGCAGGCGTTCAGCCACAGTCTGAAACAGTATGGCGTCAGATGAATAAGTATGACGTTCCACGTTTGGCTTACATCAATAAGATGGACCGCACAGGTGCAGACTTTTATGGCGCTGTAAAAGACATTCAAGAAAAATTGCGTGGTAATCCACATCCAATTTTCTTGCCTATTGGCGCTGAAGCAAATTTCAAGGGCCTTATTGACCTTGTTGAAATGGTTGCTTATATTTATGACGAATCAGACCCACAAGGTTTGAAGTACGACAGAGTAGACATTCCTGCTGAATATGTTGAAGACGCTAAGAAATGGCGCCATTCACTTATCGAAGGTATTGCTGACTTTGACGACCACATCATGGAACGTTTCCTTGATGGCGAAGAAAACTTTACAGCAGACGAAATCCGCGTAGGTATTCGTAAGGCTACTATGTCTCGTGAGTTCGTGGGCGTTATTCCAGGTTCAGCTTTGAAGAACAAGGGCATTCAGATGCTTTTGACAGCAGTTGTTGACTACTTGCCTTCACCTATTGACGTACCGCCAATTAAGGCTTACGCAGATGGCGATACAGAGCCTTCTTTGGAAGTTGTTGCTGACGACTTTGCTCAGCCAACAGCGCTTGCATTTAAGCTTTGGGCAGACCCATTTATCGGCAAACTTGTATTCATTCGTGTTTACAGCGGCTGCATTAAAAAGGGTATGACATTCTACAATCCTCGTACACGCAAGACAGAGCGTATTTCCCGTTTGGTGATTATGCGTGCTGACCAGCGTACAGATATTGAAGAAGCTTACTCAGGCTCTATTTGTGCTATTATTGGCACAAAAGATCTTATCACAGGCGACACAATGTGCGAAAAGGATCATGAAATTCGTTTGGAACCACCAACATTCCCGGATCCTGTTATTGCTATGAGCATTGAGCCTAAGTCTAAGGCAGACCAAGAAAAGCTTTCTATTGCGCTTCAGCGCTTGTCAGAAGAAGACCCAACATTTGTTGTATCTTCAGACGCAGAAACAAATCAGACACTTATTGCCGGCATGGGCGAGCTTCACCTAGATATTATTCGTGACCGCTTGTTCCGTGAGTTTAAGGTAGACGCAGACGTGGGCAAACCACAGATCGCTTATCGTGAAACTATTACAGGTTCTGCAGAAGGTGTTGGTAAATTTGTTCGTCAGTCTGGCGGTCGTGGTCAGTATGGTCACGCAGAAGTTAAGATTGAAGCTAACGAAAAGGGCAAGGGCTACGAATTTGTTAACGAAATCGTTGGCGGTGCAATTCCAAAAGAATACATCAAACCAACTGAAGAAGGTATCAAAGAAGCTATGCTTAATGGCGTTATTGCCGGCTACCCAGTGGTTGACGTTAAGGTTCGTTTGGTATTTGGTTCTTTCCACGAAGTTGACTCTTCTGAAATGGCATTTAAGATGGCCGGTATTTTCGCATTCAAAGATGCGATGAAGAAGGCAAATCCAATCTTGCTAGAACCAGTGATGAAGGTTGACGTTGCAACTCCTGAAGAATATCAGGGCGACGTTATGGGCGACTTAAACCGCCGTCGTGGTCAAATTCAGGGTATGGAAACAAAGGGCAACGTTTGCAATATTAGGGCGATTGTTCCACTTGAAACAATGTTTGGTTACGCTACAGACGTGCGTTCACTATCTAGTGGTCGTGCATCTTACTCAATGGAACCAAGCCATTTCGAGCAAGTTCCATCGAATGTATTGAAGCAAGTTGTTGAATCATCAACACGCAAAGTTGCAAGAAGTTAATTTAAGGTAATTACAATGGCTACACAAAAGATTAGAATCAGATTAAAGGGCTACGATTTCCGCACTGTTGATCAGAGCGCAGGCGATATAGTTGAAACTGCAAAAAGAACAGGTGCACGCGTTGCTGGCCCGGTTCCTATGCCTACAAAGATAGAACGTTACACAGTTAATCGTTCTGTTCACGTAGATAAAAAGAGCATGGAGCAGTTTGTAATCCGCACTCACAAACGCTTGATAGACATTATCGAGCCAACTGTTAACACAGTTGACGAGCTTAAGAAGCTCAACCTGCCTGCGGGTGTTGATATCACTATCAACATCTAAATCGTGAAACGGGGCTGATGCTTCGTTACTGCAAAAACTCTGTGAAAGTCATGTACGTTAGTACACTTCTTCCACAGAGTTTTTTTGTGCCTTGCCTGAGCCGCCGTTTGACGATTTAGACGAAATACGCATTGTATAGCGTTGTTACTTCAAAAAACTTGCGAAAGTCATGTAGGCCACTACACTCCTTCCACTGATTTTTTTTGTGCCTTGTATAAGGCGCATTCTTTCAAGTTTTGCAGGAAAGTAGGAATTGGAGTGGTGTTATGTTGCTGCAAAAAGCCAGTGAACACGCAAGTAATATTAAGCTGCAAAAATTTACTGACAAAATACAAAAGACAGAGCGTTTGCTCTGTCTTTTTTTTAACTTTAAAACTTTTATTTTATTTGTTTTGCGCTGCAAGTTTTTCTGAGAGCATTGTCACAAACTCTTGTTTATATTTGGAAGAAATAAGAGTGTAGTTCCTTGAAATCATTGCAGCATTTTATCATTAAGTAATTAGACTTGTATTTTGGCAGCATATTTTTTACAATGACACAATGAAGAAGTATCTATTCTTTGTATTTGTAAGTTTATTTTCTTTCATTCTAAGTGCACAATCAAATTTCGATGCAGATAAAAAAGAAGCAGGTGGAGATTTTCCACCATTTAGTTTTTTTGAAAAAGTAGATTACACAAAACGAAATCCTACACTTGGCTATTCTTACAGATTTGGAAATGATTATGTTAAGATAGATGAGTATCATTACTCGGGAACTTTTGATAAAAATACAAGCGCCAAAACAATTCTTGATAAAGAATTTGATAAGGTTCTTGCAGAACTAAAAATGGCTGTAGACTATGGAATCTACAAGGCCGCAACGCCTGCTTGGAATTTGAGCCGCAAAAAAATTGCAAACAAATTAGATTTTATCTCTCAAGGTTTTAAAATTACAGACAAGAGAGATAATGCCTTGGATTCTTTAATATTTTTGGCATTCAATAAAAATGAATTCTTAAAATACAGAATCACTTTTTATGTTCCTTTAGATGATGTAAAGAGAAAAGAAATAGATAATTTTATTGAAAATCGAGTGAAGTATTTAAGTAAATAAAAAAATTTATTCTCACAAAAAAAGACTGAAATATTTTTCAGTCTTTTTTGTTTTTTTAATTCTTAAATTTTAGAATGAAGAGAATACTTTTTCTTCTTCGTAGTCAGAAGGAAGGTCCGAAAGGAACCTGTTATTTGAAGCTTTTTCCGCATCAAATATCATATCTATGGCATTGATTACTTTTTCACGCTCTGTTGTGAAAATAAATCTGTCGCTCAAAAGAGCTTCACGTGCACGAAGTATCATATCTCTTGGAGGACGCCTTAGATTGATTAGGCGCATTATATATTTATTGAGGTCTGAAGAGTTACCTGAATCTATTTCAAACTGAATTAGGCGCACAAGCGCATATTGGTGCTTAGGGTCTTTTTCTACTGCTGCCAAATATAACTTATGCGCAATTGTGGATTCTCCCAATAATGCAAAGCGACGAGCTGTTGCCACCATATTGCGTGGATTGATAGTTTTGCGCTTGATAACTTCTTCTATCATCACATTTGCCATATTTACATTGCCTATTGCATAGTAAGAAACTGCACGCAGGCACATGAAAGTATCGTCATTTTTTTGCAGCCATTTTGGCGCCTCGTTAGAGATATCTTCAGCAAAAACAACTGCTTCCTGATATTTCTTGCAGGAAATATAAGTCTCAAGAAGCATCATGCAAAATTGAGATGTGCTGAAATTATTCTTGATGGAGTTATCGTAAATTTTTTGCATCAAATCTAGCTGGGCAGTTTCTGTTGCATATTGCGCTATTGCAAGAACAGCAGCTTCATTGTTTCTGTTGTTTTCAAAAAGTTTACGCAGTTCGACTTTAGATTTTTCTTCTTCGCCGCTATTTGCAAGAGCCCTCAAATAGTCTATCTGAGGCGGAATATCAAAGGGTTTTTCCATTATGCGCAACGACGCATATTGGCGCACTTTTTCGTAATCGCCCATTAAAATGTAATAGTTTGAAAGCAGTGCATAAACAGAGTCTAGGTCTTTTATATACTTAACATTTTCGGCAACTATTTTGATGGCTTCTTCCTTGTTGCCTTGCTCCCATTCGTTTTTAGAGAGTCTTAGTATGCCTGGGGTAGATTTATCAAGCCCGTATTTTACAATGAATTCTTTGGATTCGTCATAATGGCCATGCATTGCGTATGCAGTTGAAAGCGCCATTGCAAGATAGTATTTTACTTCAGGATTTTTTGGTTCAAGCGCAAGTATGCCTCTGCAAACTTTAATCAGTTCTTCGTCTTCCATTCTGCCTAAAAGCAGCCTTGTGTATAGGCGCATATAAATCAGATTTTCATAAGCTAAGGGCAGGGATCTTTTTAGAAGCTGCACAGCATCATCCGTTTTGCCCATTCTAATATGCAAATTGGCAAGCATAATTTTTGCCTCTATATTTTTGGGGTTTCTGCCTATGCCTTGAATTAAATTTTTATAACCACTAGAAAAATCGCCCGCTCTAAAATATTCGACTGCCTTTTTGATATTATATTCGCCCATTGCCATGCGATGTTCGCTTATATTAAAAGGAATTTTTATAGCCTTTAAAAATGTCATCTCAGAGTAGTCTCTGTTGTACTTGTAGAAAACAAAAAGAAACGTAGAGACCAAAAGCCAAAAGAGCGTAAAGGTTACAAGCATAAACGAAAGAATGCGCCACCACCTAAACTTGAACATCCACTTGCCATTTGCGTTTCTGTATCTGAAAGCAAAGCCGCCCAGAGCCGAATATTTTGTACGAGTGTTTGAGCTTGCACCAAATTTTCTTTCGGGATTTGGATTTAAGCTCTTACTGTCTTTATTTTCTAAATTGTTTGGCATACTTGATTTTTATGTATTTGAAGCTATATCGTAAAATTACGCAATTACTATATATAGGGGTACAATTTAATAAATTTAGATTTCTTTCGCAAGTAATTTTTCGTATCTATAAAAAAAATAAAAAAAAATAGATTATTTCTTGACAGCTAAGTATAAAAAGATTTAGTATACCCACAATTAAAGCAAAAATTTTATTACGGATTAACATAGGCATTACATGAAAAAATTAGCACTAATATCTACAGTTGCAGCAGTTGCTTGTACTGGTCTTAATGCGTCTCCCCTAATTACAGTTGGTGAAGATCTTGACATTTTCTTTAACGGCTCATTTATAGGCGCTTGGGATAGTAACGTATTCAATCGCAGAAATAACCTTAGAGATAAGGCAAAGAGCGATGACTACGTTTACACTTTCCGTGTAGGTACAGACATCAATTATGGCCGCGATTCTAAGTTCAATGTGAACATTCGTTTCTGGGAAGATTTTAGAGAGTACTGTCACTTTTCAGTTGCAGATGCACAGCTAGCAAACTTGTACACAGAAGCAAGCTATACTGAAGACAGATGGTCTTTGACAGCAAACTTCAACTTTGTTCAGGTTGCTGACAATAATGACAGCACAGTGAATTTATTGAATGACGTTGCAAGAAAAGATACTTTCTATGCAGGTCTTAGGGGTACTTACAATTTTACAGATAAGTTAAATGGTGAGCTAGGCTTTAGCTGGTACAATGAAACTTATGACAAAAAATTCAGTAACTTATATTCAGACAGAGACAGCTATTCAGTTCCTGTCAGCTTATTGTATAGAGTAACTGACAATATTAATGCAGGTCTAACTTATCAGTATCGCCATACAGAATATACAGGTGGCACTCCTGGTTCAGCTGCTCGTTATGGTAATGAGGTTGATGACCATTTTGTAGGTTTAACATTGCGTGGTACACTTACTCCTAGAATTTCCACAGTATTGTCTGCAGGTATGGGGTATCGTGATATGAGCAATTCAGAAAGTTCTTCTGAAACAACATTCTCATTTGACGCACGCTTTGACTATAAGGTAACTGATAAGATTTCTGCATACATTACAGGCTTCCGTAACTTTGGTAATGGTGCTGCACGTCAGTCTGTTACAAATACGGGTACAAAAATTGGTATTTCTTATGATATTATGCATTCTTTGCGCGCATATACATCTTTTGGATATACAAATTCAGACTACATGATTGATCCACGTGATGATGATTATATCGTTTATACAGTTGGTGCAGTATGGTCATTTGCAAGATATTGGAAACTATCTGCAAGCTACAGCTACTACGACAATATGTCTAACATGGATAGCAGCTCATACTTCAAGCATTATGTAATGTTCAACTTGAATTTCCGCTACTAGAATTAGCTTTATATTACAAAAAAAAGAGAAGCAATTTGCTTCTCTTTTTTTTGATTTTTACTTTTTTTATTATGAAATATTCTAAAATTAATGTTTAGAAAAAGGCTTTATTTTTTAAAATAGTTCGCCTTGTGTTGGCTTTATATTTTTGGGTAAAAATTCTGCAAAACGTTCGCACCATTCTTCCAATTTTGTTTCGTAATAGTTGGGGTCGTAAGGGAATTTTTTAGGGTCATAGCGTTCTATTGGATAGGCTCTTTTCCAGTCTGCGCCTTTAGAAAATTCTGCGTTTGAAATATAGTATTTAATCTTGTCGCCGGCTTTAGATTTTTTGTCTAGTTTGAGTGCGGCTTCCTGGGCGGCACGTCTGCCTTTGCCTGTTTCGGCAATGATTTTTTGATAAGTCTCTGAAGATGCGCTTAGATATTCGCTTTTTGAAAGATCGCTTATATCCATTTTGCCAGATAGAATTTCATCTTTTGTTTTTTCTATTAAATCAAGGATACTTTTTTTGCTTATGCCCAGCTCAATATTTAGAAAGTCTAAAGTGAGTTTTGATAAAAATTTCTCTGTGGCTCTGCTGCGCAGCCCAGAGCCTTTGACTATTAGATTACCTTCTAGGTCGCATAGGGCGTAGTTTTTTGCCTTATAGCAGAACATAGTTTTATATGCGCCGTCAAATTCAAGGTCTATTCCTTTTGGCAGGGAATTTGAAATTTTTTCCAAAAGATTTTCCGGTTCAGAAAAATATTTTCCGCAAGAAATGTAAATGCCGTCTGTGTCGGCTTCTAAAACTTCGCAGCCCAAAGAACCAAAGTCTTCTATAAGTTTTTTTAGAAGTTTTCTGCCTTCGCTTGTAATTTCATCCGCTAATGCGCTGTCTCCAAACCTTGCACTGGAAAGCCCAAGATAGCCATAGAAAGAATTTATAAGAATTTTAAAGCTGGCTTGGCGTGCATCTAATTCATTTTTTTCAAGTGAGTCGCTTGCTTCTTTTGCCATGCGTTTATAGCGCAGGCGCTCCTCTCGCAAATATTTGAGCGTATCTAAAAAAGTTTGCAGGTAATCATTTTTAGGGCACTTGCCAATCAGCAGCATTAGGCTGGGGTAGAGTGAGGCAACGTCATAGTGCAAAACATTTTCAAATACGCCTGTTTTAAAACTTTCTGAAAGTCCGCCGGAAACATAATTTTGGCTTTCTGGAATTGCAGGAAGCTTTGCAGAGGCGTGAAAATATTTTTCCAAAAATACATACTCAATTTTAACGCCTGTGCCCCTTAGAAGGCACTCTTGGCTTGTTAGCGGAAAGTTCTTACCTTGGGCTATGTAAGAGGGCAAGAGCCTGTCTGCTAGTTCTTTGGTTTCCCTAATATCGTCTGCAAGATATTTGCGAAAAGTTTCTATGTCTGACTTGAAAAAATCTTGGATTTTTTCGCCATCAATGTATGTACGAGTTTCTTCTTTGCTAAAACCAAAGTGTATTGCTGCAGATTTTAAAGAGTAAGATTGCAGTTCTCTGGCGCTGATATCGTAAATTTGCAAAAGAAGAAGGGTGTCCACAATTGTGCGCCCCGGGATGTCGC
>JAVBSE010000193.1:0-6251 GCA_031547315.1 Opitutales bacterium | reverse complement strand
AAACCACCTGGAAAAACAAGGGCGTCAAAATTACGTGCATCAAAGTTTTTTAGATCTTCAATTTCGCCTCTTGCAATTCTTGCACTTTCAACAAGCACATTTCTTACGCCTGAATCAGGACTTTTTTGCAGATGATTTATATTTGAAGTCTGCTCAATATCAGGCGCAAAAAAACTGACAACGCCGCCTGCTTTTTCGACAGCAAGCAAAGTTAAAACAGCTTCTCTAATTTCAGAGCCGTCAAAAACTCCGCAGCCCGACAAAACTATTGCAACTTTTTTTACTGCCATATTTTTTCTTTCCTTAAAGCATTTTATAAGACGCTCTTGCCTGAAACATTGCGTATTGTACGCCTGTTTTGCCTTCAACTACAATATTGTAAAGTGCACCTTGGCCCGCAGTGATTGCTACATTTGCAGTGGCTGTCAGAGTTTCGCCCAAAGGGCAGGGCATAAGATAATTGATAAACGCATTTGCACTTAGCGCAAGTCTTGTGTCAGTATTACTTGCAAGCGCAAACGCATTATCCGCAAGCGAAAAAATGTAGCCTCCATGAACAATATCAGCCCCATTTAACGAAGATTCGTCAGGCACAGCCAAAACTTTTGCATAGCCATCCGATCTTTCCAAAAGTTCAAACTTGCAGTGCTTTGCGAATCTGTCGTTTAGTGGATCTGGCATTATTTGCAGAGCTTTACGCCTTGTTGAGAGACAATCTCGTTAAACTTAGCTAACATCTTTGCAGTAATTGGTCCGGGTTTGCCTGTGCCAATTACTCTTGAGTCAACTTCTATAACAGGAATTAGTTTTGCGGCAGTGCCTGTAAGGAAGCACTCATCAGCAGTCCAAACGTCGTATCTGGTAAGCTGCTTTTCTATCATCTGCAGTCCAAGAGCTTCTGCAACCTGCATAGCAGCCCCACGTGTTACCCCTGAAAGCGAACCGTTTGAAACAGGAGGCGTAATAACTTTGCCATCAACAACAATAAAGATATTGTCGCCGCTGCACTCTGCAACATAACCTTCTTGATTCAAAAGCAAACATTCGGGATAGCCCAAGTTCTGAGCCTCAATTTTTGCAAGAATATTGTTCAAATAATTCAAGCTCTTTACCATAGGAGGCAGCGCAGCAGGCGAATTGCGGCGTGTTGCAACTGTGATAATCTTTAGGCCTGTTTCGTAAAGTTCTTTAGGATAAAGCTGAATTTCGTCAGCAATAATGATAAGCTGAGGCTCTACGCAAGATTTAGGAGAAAGCCCAAGTGCGCCGGCGCCCCTTGTAACAACAAGGCGAATGTAGCCGTCAGTCAAATTGTTTTGCCTGCAAGTTTCGCAAACAGCTTCAATAACTTCTTCTTTAGAATAAGGCATTTGCAGCATGATTGCTTTTGCAGACTTAAACAATCTGTCAATATTCTTTTCTAGGTTAAAAACATTGCCAGAATAAAGCCTGATGCCTTCAAAAATGCCATCGCCATAAAGTAATCCGTGGTCGAAAACCGAAATTTTTGCATCTTCTTTTGCGAAGAATTTTCCATTTATGTATATTTTCATTTTCTTAATTTCTAATTATATTGAATTTTCCAAATTTACATCTTCAGCATAATCTATGCCTTCAATTCCAAAGCCAAATAGCTTTAAGAATTCTTTTTGATAGCCTTCAAAGTCTGTTAATTCTTTTAGATTTGAAGTTTCAACTTTGGGCCAAACTGCAAAGACTTCGTCTTGCACATCTTGGCGCATTTCAAGGTCGTCAATTCTTACCAGGCCTCTGTCGTCAAAATCTAGGCAGTTATGATTATAGAGCTGTTTTGCGAATAAACGTTCAATCTGTTCTATACAGCCCTCGTGAATTCCTTTTTCTTTCATTATCTTATAAAGAATAGAAATATATAAAGGAACAACAGGAATTGCAGAACTTGCCTGTGTTACAAGCGCCTTATTTACAGATACAAAAGCTTTGCCCCTGTGAGTTTTTAAGATAGCGTCAATCTGGTCTGCAGTTTTTTCCAAGTCTTTTTTAGCCTGACCAATAGTGCCGTCTCTGTAAATAGGATAGGTCAATTTAGGACCAATGTAAGTATAGGCAAAAGATGTGCAGCCTTCTGCAATTAATCCTTCTTTTTCAAGAGCGTCTATCCAAAGCTTCCAGTCTTCGCCGCCCATTACTTTTACAGTGTCGGCAATTTCTTTTTCGTTAGCTACATCAACAGAAACTTCGCCAACTTCGGCTTTGTCAGTATCAAGGCTCTTATTGTGGGCAGGTGTGCCAACAGCTTTTAGAACGCTTTTAAAAACTTCGCCGGTTTTGGGGTCTGTACGTCTGGGTGAAGCAAGAGAGTAGACAATTAAATCTACCTTGCCGCTTGGGCTGTTTTTGATTGCTTCAATAGTTTGCGCTTTAATTTCATCTGAAAAAGCGTCACCATTAATATTAGCGCAGTACTTACCTTCTTTTTTTGCTTCTTCTGTGAAAGCCACAGTATTGTACCAGCCTGCGCTTGCGGGGCGTCCGCGTTCGTTATCGCCCGGGCGTTCAAAAAATACGCCAACAGTGTCTGCGCCGCAGCCAAAACCCGCAACAATTCTGCTTGCAAGTCCGTAGCCTGTTGATGCGCCAATTATAAGCGCAGTCTTGCAACCGGCCTTAATTTGACCCTTAGATTTTACATAAGCAATCTGCTCTTCAACATTTTTAGCGCAGCCCTTAGGATGCGCTGTTATGCAAAGAAAACCCTTAACTTTAGGACTTACTACCATTTCTATAATCTTTCTAGTTTATGCGATTTTGCATATAAATTATCAGTTCTTTCAAAAAGCTTTCATTCTTGCCTGTAAGCTTTGCACAAAGGTCTATTGCTTTATTGCTGTATTCCGCAGCTTTTGCTTTTGCGCCGTCTATGCCATAAAGATTTACGCTTGTCATTTTGCCGTCAATTGCATCTAGCCCTGCAGTTTTGCCAAGAGTTGCGCTGTCTTGAGTAACGTCTAAAACGTCGTCAATGATTTGGAACGCCATGCCAATGTTGTAACCAATTTCTTTTGCAAGCTTGTAGGTATTTTCATCGGAATTATCTGCCAAGCGTATGCCCATAGTGATTGCGGCAGTAATGAGAGCCGCAGTCTTATTTTCTTGAATGTAGTTTAGCTTTTCAGGGGTCATTAAGCCATCACGCTCTCCCAAAACGTCTTCAACCTGTCCGCCAATCATCTTGTAAGAGCCGCCTGCTTCGCCAAGGTCTCTTACCAAATTTACAGCAGCCTGCGGAGCATTTTTGTATTCTTCTGCCAAAAGCCAAAGCGAGTATGTTAAAAGACCATCGCCTGCAAGAAGTGCCATAGCTTCATCAAACTGCTTGTGGCAAGTAGGTTTGCCTCTGCGCAGGTCAGAATTATCCATACAAGGCAAGTCGTCATGAATAAGAGAGTAGGTATGCATGCTTTCAATAGCTACGCAAGCAGCCATAGGGTCTAACTTAGAGGGCAAAAGTTCGTAAGAAGCCAAAAGCAAAATTGGGCGCAGACGCTTGCCGCCAATTTTCATACTATAACGCATAGCCTGATGTATAATAGAAGGTCTGTCAGATTCTGCTGGCAGATACTTTTCTATTGCGGCTTCAACTTTTAAGCGTTTTTCTTCAAATATTTGTTTAAACTCGTCTTTATTCATAAGTGTCGTTCACAATCACAGAATTTAGACCTTCTGTAAAGCAAATTTGCTAAGATATTCTTTGGCGAACTGCCTCAAAAAGAAGTACGCTTGCTGCGATATTAACGTTTAAACTGTCGGCTTGCCCAAGCATGGGAAGCTTGACTGCAAAGTCGCAATTTTTGATAGTTTCTGGCGGAAGACCATCTTTTTCAGAGCCCATTATGATTGCTGTTGGTTTTTTAAAGTCGTATTTCCAAGGGAAGTCAGAGGCAGTAAGGGCTGCAGCGTAAGAACTTATATTGTTTGCCTTAAGCCAAGCAAAAATTTCTGAAGGCGAACCTTCTGCAATCTGTAAAGAAAACACTGCCCCTTGAGACGCACGCACAACTGAAGGATTAAAAATGTCTGAAACAGTGTTAGACAAAATAACTGCGTCCACCCCTGTTGCATCGGCCGAGCGTAAAAGTGCGCCCAAATTGCCAGGTTTCTCAATAGCGTCTGCTACCAAAATAAGCGCAGGCTTATTTGCACTTAGCTTAATTTCAGAAAGCGATAAATTCCACTGATTTGCAACGCCAATAAGCCCGTCTGCGCCTTCTCTGTTAGAAATTTTTTCAAAGGCAGACTCTGAAAGCCTGCAAAGAGAGACTTTGTCTTTTACAGAATCTAAAAATACTTGGTGTTCGCTGCTTTTAAAAAGCTCTGGGCAATAGTAAATTTCTTCCACTTTAACGCCTGCAAGCAGGGCTCTTGAAAGCTCTCGCAGACCTTCAATAGCAAATTTGTCTAACTTTCTTCTGCCTGAACGCTCTTGAAGTCTTGACAATGCTTTGATTCGGGGGTTTTGTCTGCTTTGTATAAATTCTTCCATAAATATATTAGGGGGAATTAGAACTTTTATTTAAAAATTTTGCAATGGATAATTTCGCTAAAAAATCAAAAAAATTTAAGAATATTCCTTTTGAATATCATCAGGAATTAACGCTAAAAATTGACGACCTAACAAACCTTGGTCTTGGCGTTGGCAGACACGAAGGCTTTGTAATTATGGTTCCTTTTGCACTCCCTGGCGAGCTGGTTAAGGTAAGAATTTACGCAAATCACAAAAATTATTCTGAGGCAGACTTAGTAGAAGTTC
Organism: Opitutales bacterium; assembly: GCA_031547315.1. Taxonomy (GTDB): domain Bacteria; phylum Verrucomicrobiota; class Verrucomicrobiia; order Opitutales; family Intestinicryptomonadaceae; genus Intestinicryptomonas. The sequence continues at coordinate 1,462 of JAVBSE010000193.1, read as the reverse complement.
TGGAAAAATCACAAGACAGAGTAGAGCCTTTTTGCAAACTTTTTGGCAGCTGCGGAGGCTGCCAATATCAGCACCTAAGCTACGCAGCGCAGGCAAAGTGGAAACGTAAGCAAATTGCAGACCTAATGCAGCGCATAGGCGGACTAGAGAATGTGGAAATTAAAGAGACGCATATTTCTCCCAAAACTTTTGGATATCGCTCAAAATTAACGCCGCATTTTCAAGCGCCAAAAGAGGGCAAAGAAATGGAAATTGGCTTTATTATGCAAGGCAGACGCAGTGCAATTGTAGATGTAGCGCAGTGCCCAATAGCGTCTGAAAATATCAACAAATTTTTGCCTCAAATCAGAGAGAAAACAAAAGCGAACGCCAAGAATTTTAAAAAGGGCGGAACTCTGCTTTTGCGTGACGCAAACGAGGGCGTAATTACAGACAATAGGGCAAGTGCCACAGAAAATGTAGGTGCGCTAAAACTTAAATTTATAGCCGGCGAATTTTTCCAAAATAACCCCTTCATATTGCCCGAGCTTCTAGACTACGTTAAAGAAGAAATTAAAGGCGCAAAATACCTTGTGGATGCATACTGCGGCGTGGGCGGCTTTGCACTTTGGTGCGCCGACATTTTTGCAGAGGCAACAGGCATAGAAATCAGCGAAAATTCAATAAATTGCGCAAAAGAAAACGCAAAAATAAATGCGATTACTAATGCAAAATTCATAGCAGGCTCATCAGAAGAAATTTTTGCAGACATAAACTATAAGGGAGCAGAAACAGCAGTTATAATGGACCCTCCCAGAGGCGGCTCCGACGAAATTTTCTTAAAGCAGCTAGTTGCATTTGCGCCGCAAAAAATTGTTTACGTTTCTTGTGGCCCAGACACACAGGCAAGAGACCTAAAATACTTAAGCGCAAATGGCTATAAAGTGGAAAAAATCCAGCCCTTTGATATGTTCCCGCAAACCCGCCATATAGAAAGCGTAGCAACGCTAAGCAAAGTCTAAATATAATTTATAATTAAAAAACTAAACGCTTATATCTTAAAGATTTAAGCGTTTTTTTGTGCTTAAAATTTGCAGCAACTTTGCCCTGTCAAGTGAAAGTTTTCCAAACGAGTGCCTTTGTTCCAAAAGAGCTAAAATATTTTATTTGCGTCAAATTGGGTTTCAGGCAAGGAGCAAAAAGGCGAGCAAGCAGGAGCGTACTTTGTACGTGACTGTTTGTGAGATCTTTGCAGCGACACTGCATCAAACCTAATTTCACGCAAATAATCCAAAGTAGGCATTTAATCCAAAGTATCAAAAGTAGTTTTGTCAAAATTGAGTTCTTATGTTATTGTTAAGGGAATGTCCGCAAAGGACTTAAACCCAAACAACAACCTTAATATAAATATGAATAGCAAAATTATCAGCAGAACGAGTCTTGACTTAGGAGACTCTCACATACGAACAATCAGAACAGGCAG
>JAVBSE010000215.1:0-10186 GCA_031547315.1 Opitutales bacterium | reverse complement strand
GTCTGGTTCGCCAACGCCCATGTCTATAAGTTCAATATCGGGCTTTGCAGCTTTTGCCGCACGCTTTGCACGCTTAATTTTTTCGAACTTATAGATAGCAGTGCTTTTGCCATAGTTTGCTCCGCCAATTCTTTCAGCGAAAAGATTTTGTATATAAGAGTCGCTCATTTTAGTATTTTACTTAATTTGTTGATTTTTTTAAAATTTTTGCCAGTATTAGCATTTCAATAAGGGATAAAACTTATAGAAAGAAAATCAATGAAAATAATACAGACAGTTGCAGAGATGTCGGATTTTTCTTCAAAAATGCGCACTGAAGGTAAAAAAATTGCCCTTGTACCCACTATGGGCGCACTTCACGAGGGGCATTTAAGCCTGATTGACGAGGCAAAAAAACATGCCGACATAGTGCTTGTATCTATTTTTGTAAATCCCACGCAATTTGCCCCTAATGAAGATTTTTCTGCATATCCACGCCAATTAGAAGCAGATGCACAGCTTTGCGAGGCAAGAGGGGTGGACGTAATTTTTGCTCCAAGTGCAGAGCAAATTTATTTTAAAGACGCCTCAACCAGTGTTAATGAAGAGCAAATAAGCCAGCATTTGTGCGGCAAAACACGCACAACTCATTTTAAGGGCGTAACAACTGTTGTCTGCATTTTATTTAATATCACAAGACCAGACTTTGCAGTTTTTGGAGAAAAAGACGCTCAGCAGGTTTCAATAATTAAGCGCATGGTAAGAGACTTATTTTTGCCTGTAAAAATTATTGTAGCCCCCATAGTAAGAGAGCCCTCTGGGCTTGCCTTAAGCTCCAGAAATAAATACCTTTCAAACGCTCAGCACGATAACGCCACACAAATATCTAAGGCCTTAAAAGTTGGTAAAGAACTTGTGGAAAGCGGAATTACAAATATCAACAGAATCAAAGCTGCTATTGTTAACGAACTTTCAAAAATTTCCAGAATCAGGGTAATTTATGTTGAAATTGTTGACGCAGAAACTTCACTTCCTGTGCAGGAAGCAGTGGCGGGCAAAACAAGGGCGGCTGTTGCTGTTTGGATAGACCAGACAAGACTTATCGACAACATAGTGCTCTAAAAAAATGTACGAAGTTTTTGATATAGTTGTTGTTGGCAGCGGCATTGCAGGTTTAAGTTTTGCTTTAAAGTCTGCAAAAATGGGCAAGACTGTTGCTATTGTTACAAAAAAATCTAGCGTAGAAACCAGCACAAACAAAGCGCAAGGCGGCATTGCCAGCGTGATGAGCGGGACAGATAATTTTGACTCTCACGTTAAAGACACCCTTATTGCAGGCGATGGTCTTTGTAACGAAAGCGTTGTAAAAGCAATTGTGGAAGCAGGCCCAAAACAGATTGAAGAACTGATTTCAGAGGGCGTTCCTTTTTCTAAAGATGCAAACGGAGGCCACGCTTTAGGGCGTGAAGGCGGCCATTCGCAGCGCAGAATTTTGCACGTTAAAGACTATACCGGCAGAGCCATAGAAGAAACTTTGCTGCAAAATATCAAAAGCTCTAAAAACATAAAAACTTTTGAATATCATTTTGCGATAGACCTTATTACAGAATCAAAAATAATTTCAAATTCGCAGACAAACAGAGTTGTTGGCTTATACGTTTTAGACACGGCAAAATCTGTGGTAAAAACTTTTAAGACAAACGCTGTAATGCTTTCAACAGGAGGTTCTGGCACAGTTTATTTGTATAGCACAAACCCCGATATTGCAACTGGCGATGGCATTGCAATGGCCTACAGAGCAGGTGCAAAAGTTGCAAATTTAGAGTTTATCCAATTTCATCCCACAGCACTTTATTCTTACGATGCAGACAGATTTTTAATTTCTGAAGCGGTGCGTGGAGAGGGCGCTATCTTAAGAAATTCTAAAGGCGAAGCCTTTATGAAAAATTATGATTCTCGTGGCGACTTAGCGCCCAGAGACATTGTGGCAAGGGCTATTGACCAAGAAATGAAACGCCTTGGCTCTTTGCACGTTTGGCTCGATATAACTCAGCTTTCGGCAGAACACTTGCAAGACAGATTCCCGCAAATTTACAAGCACTGCCTTGCAAAGGGCATAGACATTTCAAAAGACTGGATGCCCGTTGTGCCTGCAGCACACTATCAGTGCGGCGGAGTGCTCACAAATTTAAAGGCGGAAACTACGCTAAAGGGGCTTTACGCTTGCGGAGAAGTTGCTTGTACAGGGCTGCACGGCGCAAACAGACTTGCAAGCAATTCGCTGTTAGAAGCAGTTGTGCTTGCAGATAACGCAGTAAATTCAGTTGCAGAATATCTGCAAAAAAACAGCTTCAACTTTAACATAAAAATCCCTGCTTGGATTGACGGCAATTTAAAAGATTCTGACGAACGTGTTGTTTTGGAGCACAACAACGAAGAACTTAAACGCACAATGTGGGACTACGTAGGAATTGTGCGCACAAACAAGCGTCTAGAACGTGCACTCTCAAGAGTAAAAAATCTGGAGCGTGAAGTAACCCAGTATTATTGGGATTTCAGAGTTGAGCCCAATTTGCTGGAGCTTAGAAATAAAATTTTGCTGGCAGAACTTATCATAAAATCTGCAATGTCCAGAAAAGAAAGCAGAGGACTGCATTATACACTGGATTACACTAAAAAATTTCACAAAGAAAAAGACAAAATCTTAAGCCAATAAATTTAATTGAATATAAACGACCATATCAAAACAGTTTACGACTACCCCAAAAAAGGAATAATATTTAAAGACATTACGCCTCTTTTTTTAGACCCCAAGGCATTTAACGAACTTCTGGATGAACTTGCCGCAATGCTTAAAAACTATGGCGCAACAAAACTTATCGCCGCAGAAGCACGTGGTTTTATGCTAGGCGTTCCACTTGCTCTTAAAATGAATTTGGCATTTGTGCCTGTTCGCAAAAAAGGCAAACTTCCAAGAAAAGTAAATACAGTTTGCTACGACCTAGAATATGGTACAGACGTCCTTTGCGTTCACGCAGAAGATATTCTACCCACTGATAAAGTTATAGTGTTCGACGACGTTCTTGCAACAGGCGGCACAGCAGAAGCTATGTGCAGACTTGTCGCAGAAGCAAAGGCAGAGCTTGCAGCCTGCGCATTTTTAATCGAACTTGGCTTCCTTAAAGGACGTGACAAATTGCCGTCTAAAAATGTAGTCAGCTATATAATAGATTAGTTTTTGTTTTTTACAGGGCTTGCTATAATTTTTGTTTATATTAGGAGGGTTTGGCTGCAACCCTCCTAAAACCTCCCGCAGCGAAGGCTTAGCCCTCGACGGAGTGACAAGTGCAAAGCACTTGTGTTGGATTATTGGTAGCTGTGAAGTCAAGCAGTTAGCTAGTGCCTTTCACTTGGTTTTAGACTAAAAACGGAAACAAATTAGCTTTGCTTAAATTTGTTTCCGATAGTTTAAAAACAAGCGCCTCTCTCATCACATAAATTATTATGAATAATTTATGTGGATAATCTCACTGATGTTTACGCTGGAATTGAATGTCAGTCGGAATAAAAAAAACTACTCACAAAAACAATAAATCACACGACACTTATTTTCCTCAAACCCTGTTCTTAATCTGCACCGCAATAGACTTTAAATTAAAAAATATCATATTCATCCTTTTTAGACCATCTGTTATCATCTGTTTACATCTGTGGCTAATAAATAAAAAAGCTTCTCTTTAAGTTTTGATCAGAAAATAAAACTCCAATCATAACTCGCTTAAAACTATTGGATGCAAACTTTGTTTGCCTGCAGGTGGTTTGGAGGGGCGCAGCCAGCCCCTCCTAATAAAAAAACAAGTAAAACCCTAACTAAAAATAAAACAAAGCACAAAAAAAGAGCAAAAATTCGCCCTTTCAAAAAATCTTAATTTTATTTTCCGTTTACTACAAAGTTTCGGATATGAACTGCGTTGCCTTTGCTTTTTGGATTTTTTTCTGCCGACATTTTTAGGGTCAGCGTATGTTTTTTGTTTGGCAATTCTTTTTCAAACATGAATACCCAAGGGATATAGAGTCCGCCGCTCCAGTTTGTGAAGGTATCCAGTTTCTTAAATTCTGTGTTATCGACAGAGTATTCCAGTACTCCGGCTTCGGGGCCACTTGCGCAGAAAATGCCTATGGCAGTTCCTGTAAATTCTAGTGTAAGTTCGCTGCCAGCTTCATCGCAAGAGAGCATGGGAACTTGTACAAAAGTATTGCGTGTGCCGGATTTTATTTTTGGCTCCCAGGTTTCTTCTATTGAGAATCCATTTTTGATTTTTGTTTTTTTGATGTCTATGAATTTACCTTCGCAGTAAGAAAATTTATCCATTTTCTGAGCAGGCATTTTATGTGCTTTTAGGCTTGTGGCTTTTGAGTTTCCCCACATTAGTTCAAAAAGTTTATTTATAGAATCTGCGTAAAGCTTGTGGCCCAGCGGAGCAGGGTGGGTGCCGCCGAATGCTATCCAGTTTAGCTCATAATTTTTCATCTTTTGTGTCATTTCTGAAACAAGGTCTATGGATGGAATATTGTAATATTCTGCTAGTTTTTCATGAGTGATGAGACCTTCAATTGGCTCATTGGTAAAGAGTTTGGGAATAAAGCCATCGTGTATAAATTCCAGCATTATAATATCCATATTAGGATTTTTTATGAGGGCTTGGCGAATTACGCCTTCTACGCCTTTAATTTGTTCGTTCATGCTAAAACCATTTACGTCGTCATTTGCGACAGCTTCAAAAAAGAGAAGGTCTGGTGTGGCTTTGCCAAACACATCATTTGCAAGCCTGAATGCGTGCGGCGTAGAGCCTGTTGATGAGAGACCGGCATCTATGAATGTGAATTCTGTTTTAGGAAAACGCTTTTTGAGGTCTTCTTTTATTATGTCTTTCCAGCCTTTCATTTCTGTGATAGAGCCGCCCACAAATGCAACTGTTGCTTTGCCGGATTCAAATTTGATTTTTGAATTATCCAGCGAGCCGCGTATTTTTAAATGTTCTGTAAATTGGTTTGGCGCTTTTGTTTCAGATTTTGTTTTTGCATTTTCTGTTTCAAGTTTTTTTAGATATTTTGCTTTATCGTAATTTGGCTGATGTTTGATGATAAAATCTACAATAGGTTTTGGGTCTTTTAGGCTGTGCGGATGATGGCCAATGCCTGGTTTTACTATTAGTTCGCAAACTCCGCCAAGCTTTGTATATTTTTCTTTTAAGACTTCTGAATTTGTTTTTAAAGGCACAACATCATCGGCATCTCCGCAAACGCTTATGATTGCAATTTTTTCTTTAACCATATCTTCAAGGTGATTCATAGGATTGCCTGGGAAAGTCTTTGCTTCTTCTTCTGAAATTTTCCATTTATTTAGAACATCTTTCCAAGCGTTAGAATTGGTCCAGACAGAAATTGCAAGCATGTCGCAAGCAGGGGCGTCTAAGTAAAGGCTTGCAACTTTTTGAGGGTAGGTGCAGGCAAAGCGCAACGAATAGTAGCCTCCGCGGCTCATGCCTTCCATTACTGCTTTTGGTGCAAAGTTAAATTCATCTACTAAATATTTGTGGAAATCGGCTCCAAATTTTACTGCTTGGGGGCTGCCATAGTCGTTTGTTACATCTAAGTAAACAACGTGATAGCCAAGGTTTAGAAGGGCAATGTCTGTTTGTGGTTCGTGTCCAAAAAAGGCTGGGCGCCAAATCCAAGGTTTGCCTTCTGCAGCAACTTTGGGCTCTACAACAATTGCTTCTCTTCTAAAAACGTGTGTTGCAAATTCCCACTTGTACATTTTAAAGCCAGCCCATTCTTCTTGGGGGGCGGGGAAAGTTTTTTTAGGATATGCAAAAGTTTGAGCTTCTTTTTTGATTACTCTGGCAATTTCTTGCGCCATAATGCTTGCGCCATAATTGTTTGGATGAACGCCGTCTGCATAAAATTCTGCCTTCATGTATGTTGGCGTTTGCAGATCTATTACTTCTACATTTTTATCTTTTGCCGCTTTTTTTAGAGCAGGAATAATTGTGTGAAGCAGGTCTGTTTGATTGATTCCCCAAGATTGCTTTACAACATAAACAGGCAGCGCAAGATAAACTGTGGGCTTTGAGGGCAGGTTTTGGAACTCTTCTACAAGGGCACTATAGTCTGCATAAAAATCTTCTGCGTGTGCCATATTTTGGGGTTTAGAGTCGTTTGTGCCAAGTTTGATTATTACTATGTTTGGCAAGAATTCTTTTGCATTTTTGAAGGCATTTTCATTCCAGTAGGGGTAGTCGCCTTTTTTAAGAAGGGTGCGGCCGCTGACGCCAAAGTTTCTTACATCGTAGTTGTCGCCAAGTATATTTTGCAACTGTTTTGGGTAAGAATTTTTCCCCGCATCTTTTATGCCAGAGCCTGCTGTAATGCTGTCGCCAACGCAGGCAACTTTTATTTTTTCTGCTGCATTTGCAAAACAGAATGCAAAAAATATTGTTATATATAGTAAACAGTGTTTTAAGATACAGACGTTTTTCATAGGCCTAAAGATACAAATCTAAATTTATTTGTAAAGAAATGATTTTTGCGTCTTAAAAAGAAGCTTGAATATCAAAAAAAAAATGAGACTATTTAGCGAATGTTTAAGTATTTTAAATGGTCTTTTTTATGCGTAATAGTAGGACTTATGCTGGCATACTGGCGTGGGGTCTCAATAGGCGTATCGGGCTTGTCATTTGCTTTTACTGCTTTTGCGATTTCAATTTTAGAAGTTGCCATATCTTTTGACAACGCAGTTGTAAATGCAGAAAAACTCCGCCACATGAGTGACAAGTGGAGGCACAGATTTTTAACTTGGGGCATATTAATTGCAGTTTTTGGAATGCGTTTTATTTTTCCTGTTATTATTGTTGCATTGTTTGCACGTTTAAACCTTACAACTGTATTAAATTTGGCGCTGGAAAATCCGCAAGAGTACGTTAAGCATTTGCACGACGCCAATGTTGGTATTGTGTCTTTTGGCGGAATGTTTTTGCTCATGCTATTTTTGAAGTTTTTTATAGATGCAAAAAAAGATGTTCACTGGCTTGTTTTGCTGGAAAAAGTTATTCAAAAATTGTCTTATATAAAATTTTCAAGAGAGATTATAGCCCTTGCTGTTTTAGGTATTTTAGTTTATCTGATTCCTGAAGATAAAGAGCTATTTTGCGCAATTTCAGGGCTTACAGGTATAGTTTTATTTTTGGCAATAGACAGTTTAGCTCACTTTCTTGAAAGCAAAGACAAAGTTTTAGGAGACAATGTGCGCCTTTCTGGCAAGGCAGGTTTTGCGGCATTTATGTATTTAGAGCTTATAGACGCCTCGTTTTCTTTAGATGGCGTTTTGGGTGCGTTTGCGTTTTCAAAAGACGTTGTTGTTATTGCAATAGGCTTGGGCGTTGGCGCAATGTTTGTGCGTTCGCTCACTTTAATGCTTGTAGAAAAGCAGGTTTTAGAGCGTTTGTGCTTTTTGGCAAACGGAGCATATTGGGCTATTGGCGCCTTGGCTTTAGTGATGTTAATTTCTACTATGCATGAAGTGCCGGAGGCAATAGCAGCCTTAATAAGCGTGATATTTATTGTACTTTCCTTTTACTCTTCAATGCGCTTAAACAAGAGAATTGCAAAGGGCGAAACTTTTGAAGTTGATGATTAACAATCAGAATCCAAAACAAGATTATGAAAGCAAAAGATCTTTTTAATTTACCAAAATCCTTAGAAATTTTTTCTTCAGCCTTTGATGAAAACCTCCCTCCTTGGGAGTGGCTTAAGTTTATTGGCGCTGCGCTTAAGGCGGCAGATTTTTCAGGCTTAGAGTCTAAAAAAGATATACCAAGCGGAGTTTTTATAGAGGGCAATGTGTACATTCACCCCACAGTAAAATTGCCTCCTTTTGCTTCTATAAGCGGACCTGCTTACATTGGCGCAAATACTGAAATACGCCCAGGGGCTTACATAAGGGGCAATGTAATTATTGGTGAAAATTGCGTGATAGGAAATTCATCCGAATACAAAAACTGCCTGCTTATGGACAATGTGCAAACGCCTCATTACAATTATGTTGGCGACAGCATTTTGGGCACAGGTGCACACTTGGGAGCAGGGGTGATACTTGCAAATTTAAGGCTGGACAAGGCAAATATTACAGTGAAAACCCCTGAAGGTATGGCAGAAACAGGATTAAGAAAAATTGGCGCACTAATGGGCGAATACGCAGAAGCCGGCTGCAACAGCGTACTTCAGCCTGGCACAATTTTAATGAAGCGTGCAGTTGTTATGCCTTGCATGCCTTTTACAGGTTTACTTGAAGAAGATACTATTGCGGCTCAGAGGGCTGATGTAAGAAGAATTCCCCGTAAAAGGCTTTAATTAGTTTTTAAGATTATTTTTAGGGGGCTTATCTTTAAGCTTGTTTTACTTAGTAAGATATTCCAATGTGTTTTTCGTGAATTTTTTTAAGCTCAGATCAGTTCTTATAGCCATTTTAATGGGGAATTGTGCATTTTTATATTCAGAGGAAAATGCGTCTGCAAAGACTGTTACTTCTGAAGATGTCTCTTTAAAGGCGCAAGATGCTAAAGCAAGCAAAGCAAAAAAAGAAGAACTTGAAGCTGTAAGGCAAGAACGTTTAAAGTCTTTAGATGCTGCAGAAAAAGAGAGGTCTGCAAACCTTAACAAAAAACTTGATGAAAATAAAAAGATTACTGAGCGCAAATATAGTTCAGAATTTTTTCAGAGCTTTTCAGGTGCTCCTGTTTTAACAGCAGATAATCCTATAGATTATAATACAGATTCAGGCAGGCTATTGGCTGAAAAAAATGCTACGCTGGCTACTGAAAATTTTGAAATTAAAGCAGATAAAATAGAATTTTTCGGAAAAGAAGACAAGGCAGACGCAGAAGGCAATGTTGCTGTTTCAATGACAAATTACAGAGTTGTTGCAGACAGTTTTGATGTAGAAACTCAGAAGTCTAAGCTCACAGGCAAAAATGTTCGTTTTGGTTCTTTTCCTCTTTATGCAGAAACAGGGGAAGCTTCTGGCAGCAAAGAAAAAATCACTGCAAAAGAGGCAGTTTTATATTATGGAGAGCCGGACATCTTTTCTTTAAACCTAAAAGTTGCAAATCTTGAATACGACGCAGTTGAAGACTATGTTGGCTTTGAAGATATGTTTTTAAGGTTTGGCCCTGTGCCTGTATTTTATATTCCTGCCTTTGGGCAGCATGGGCTTGATGCTCCGCCAATTATTTTTGAAAACGTTATTGAATACAGCAGCGACTTTGGCTTTTACATTCAAAATACAGTTTTGTACACAGGCTTAGGGCCTTTTCATGTTGGCGGCTTGTTAGACTATTACGACAAACGCGGCGTGCTTTTTGGACCTGCGCTCAATATAAAATATTACTCAGAAAATATTAGTTCTGTGGGCTATTTGCGTGCAGGCTATATCAGCGACAGGGGTGGTGCAGATTTACTGGGCAAAGACTCTTATGGGGTGCCAATTGAGCAGGACAGATTTTTTATTGAGCTAAAAAATAACACAAAAATTTACGACAGATTTAACATAATTTCCAGCTTAAGCTATTGGTCTGATGAATTTGTGACCAGAGACTTTCGTGAAAAAATGTACTATCCTGACCAGCATCCCGATAACTTTGTGGAAGCTTTGTACAGGGGCGATTTTTATTCTGCATCTGTCTTTACAAGATTTCAGCCAAACGAGTGGGAGCGTGAGGTTCAGCGTTTGCCAGAGCTTAGGGTTGATGTTGCAGATATGAAGCTTTTAAATACGGGCATTTATCACAATGGCTATGCTTCTTATGGCTATTATAAAGAAACTTCTTATGCAGGCGTTTCAGACGCAATGTCCACTGACAGATTCGACGCTTACTACGGAATTTCACGTCCAATATTTTTTAATTCTTGGAGCTCATTTACGCCGCTTGCCGGCGTAAGGCTTACTCATTATGGCGAAACTGCAAACGGCGGCAGCGAATACACAAGAGTTTTAGGTCAAGTTGGTTTTGACGCAGAAATGAACGCTTGGGGCGTTTGGGAAACCAGAAGCAAAACTATGGGCATAGATGGGGTTAGGCATAATTTCCGACCTGTTATGAAGTATCGCTACATTCCGTCTGCAGATCAGGGCGCAAGCAAAATTTAT
>JAVBSE010000047.1:0-3984 GCA_031547315.1 Opitutales bacterium | reverse complement strand
AAATATCCAGTCTAGGTCAAGAGGCTTGCTTTTAATGGCAATCTCAAACAAGCTTGGCGCAATGCTTTTGGCAACCGGCAATAAGAGCGAATGCGCTGTTGGCTACTGCACTCTTTATGGCGACACAAATGGCGGCTTTGCCCCAATTTCAGACGTCTATAAAACAGAAGTTTACGAGCTAAGCAAATACTGCAATAAAGACAAAATACGCATACCTTTAAATACCATAGAAAAGCCGCCGTCGGCAGAGCTGCGCCCTGATCAGAAAGACAGCGATTCTTTGCCGGAGTATGATGTTTTAGACGCAATTTTATCTGCGTATATCGAAGGTGGCAAAACTCTTTCAGACATTGTAAAAATGGGTTTTGCGCAAGAGCTTGTTTCAGACGTTGTAAAAAAATTTGAAGCTAGCGAGTATAAGCGCAGGCAGCTTCCTTTGGGGCCTCGTTTAAGCCATGCGTCGTTTGGAATTTCTCGCAAAATAGCATTAACAGACAAGAAAAAATATGAATTCTAAAGAACTTTTTGAAGAATCAAAAAAACTAATCCCCGGTGGTGTGAACTCTCCTGTTAGGGCGTTTAGAAGCGTTGGCGGAAATCCTTTTTTTGCAAGCTGCGTTGATGGCTCTAAAATTGTGTCTGTTGATGGCGTAAGTTATATAGATTTTGTTTGTTCTTGGGGCCCTGCATTATTTGGGCATAACCATCCAAGAATAAGAGAAGCTTTAGAAAATGCTTTGCGCTCAGGCACAAGTTTTGGCGTTCCTTCTTTTATGGAGCTTGAAATGGCAAAAATCATAAATTCTATGATACCTTGCGCAGAAATGGTGCGTATGACAAGCTCCGGAACAGAAGCTACAATGAGCGCAATTCGCTTGGCAAGGGGCTTTACAGGCAAAGACAGAATTATAAAATTTGCAGGCTGCTATCATGGTCATGTAGACAGCCTTCTTGTTAAAGCGGGCAGCGGCGCAGTAACATTTGGAAATCCTGACTCTGCAGGCATACCAAGCGCATTGGCAAATCTGACAACAGTTTTGCCCTTCAATAATTTTGAAGCTCTTCTGGAATGTTTCGCAAAGCAAGGCGAAGAAATTGCCGCAGTAATTTTAGAGCCATTTCCTGCAAATGTTGGGCTTATTTTGCCAAAACAAGGCTACTTGCAAAAGTTAAGAGATTTGTGCAGCAAATACGGCGCAATTCTGATTTTTGATGAAGTTATTACAGGCTTTAGACTTTCCGACGGAGGCGCTCAAAAATTTGCAAATGTAAAACCAGACCTTTGCTGCCTAGGCAAAATTATTGGCGGAGGCCTTCCTGTTGGCGCATTTGCGGGCAGGGCAGATATTATGAGCCGCCTTGCGCCACTTGGCAATGTCTATCAGGCAGGTACGCTAAGCGGAAATCCTCTTGCTATGACAGCAGGCTTTACAGCCCTTACTATGATAAAAGAGCTGAACCCTTACGACGCATTGCGCTCAAAAGTAAACTTTGTTGCAGAAAATTTAGCGCAGGCTGCAAAAGAAAAAGGAATCGCAGTTCAAATTCCAAAAGTAGAATCGCTATTTTCAGTTTTCTTTAATGAAAACCCTGTAGAAAATTATGAAGACGCACTTAAATCTTCAACAGAAATTTACGCAAAATATTTTAACTATTGCCTAAAAAATGGCGTCTACCTTGCGCCATCTGCATTTGAAACTTCTTTCATGAGCCTTGCACACACAAAAGAAGATTTAGAAAAAGCAGTTGAAGTCATGACAGCAGCAATAAAGGCTATATAATTTTAGTGTTTTGTTTATTGCAGGGGCTGGTTTCGCCCCTGCACCCTAAAGCAAACTGAGTTTGCATCCAATAGTTTTAAGTAAGCTTTAATTGAATTTTATTTGAAACTCAAAAGTTAAAGCGAAATTTTTAGCTTATTAACCACAGATTAACAGATGTAAACAGATAATATCTAAAAAACAAAAACATGATTTCTTACTTAAACTGAAAGTCTATCTGTTAACATCTGTTACATCTGTAGTTAATTTTATCTGCGTTTCTGTGTATCTCGGTCTCGCTTTGCTCCTCTGGGTCATCTGTGGCTAATAAATCTTTTTTAGTTTGCAGGGTATTTTTACTTGTATGGAGGACTTTTTATTTTCCTGTAATATAAGCTTTGGCTATTAAAAATGTTTGACTAATAGGGGAAAATCTGAAATTTTGAAATTTCGTTTCTTATAGAAAATCGTCTTTACGTTTGTAGAGATTTTTTTGTGTAAGCTGCACGCGTTTGTCTCTCATTTTGTGGCAGGCGCAATTTCAAACCAAGCAGACATAACAATAAATGAAAAAAGAAAACTTATTCTCTGAGTTCCAGCCCTCAACTTACGCAGATTGGAAGGTAGAGGCAGAAGCCCTTTTAAAGGGTGCGCCTTTCGATAAAAAAATGCTCACAAAGACTCCTGAAGGACTAGTCTTGCAGCCAATTTACAATAAGGAAGACGTTAAGCAGTCTCCTGCGCTTCCGGGTTTTGGAGATTATGTAAGAGGCATTGATGAATCTGGTTACAGGTTGAAGCCTTGGACTATCTCTCAGGGCGTTTATGCTTCAAGCCCAGCAGAATTTAATAAGAGAATTTTAGACGCTCTAAACAAAGGCCAAACAGGTATTGAGCTTATAGCTGATGAACGCACAAAGGCGGGTTTGGATGCAGATTCTGTTTCTGAAACTAAAGTTGGCAAGGGCGGCTTATCTGTGTCTCTTGCTACAGATTTGGCTTTGGCGCTTAAAGATGTGGACTTAAGCTCGGTTGAAGTAAATGTTTATGCAGGCGCTTCTTCTGATATTCTTGCTGCAATGTTGTATTCTGTTGCCGCTTCTAAAAAGCTTTCAGGCGCAATTTATTTTGACCCAATTTCAGAGCTTGCTGCAAAGGGCAGCTTGCCTACATCATTAAGTTCTTTGTATGACAGAATGTTTACGCTCTGTTCTTACAATGCAAAAAATCAGCCAAATATGGGTGCAATCGGCGTTGATATGATGCCTGTGTCTTTGGCAGGTGCAAGCGCTGTTGAAGAACTTGGCGCTGCTTTTGCAACTGCTGTTGAATATATCAGAGAAATGCTAAAGCGTGGCTTAGATATTGATGCTGTGGCTTCTTTGATACGCTTCAGATTTTCTTTAGGCTCAAACTTCTTTACAGAAATTTCAAAGCTACGTGCTGCACGCAGCGTGTGGTCAAAAATTGTTGCGGAATTTGGCGGCAATAAAGAGTCGCAAAAAATGCGCATAGCTGTTCGCACTTCTGTTTATAACAAGACAAAGTACGACCCTTATGTAAATATGCTGCGTACAACTACAGAGGCATTCTCCGGTGTTATTGGCGGTTGCCAAACAATGACAGTTGCACCTTTCGACGAAGTTGTGCGTTGCCCAGATGATTTTTCAATGCGCATTGCACGCAATCAGCAAATTCTTTTGCAAGAAGAGTGCAATCTTTGCGACGTTGTTGACCCTGTTGGCGGCTCTTATTTTGTAGAAACATTTACTTCTTTAATTGCAGAAAAATCTTTTGCATTCTTTAAAGAAATTGAAGCTAAAGGCGGAATGTCAGAAGCTTTGAAGGCTGGCTTTGTACAAGAGCGCATTGCGCTTACAAATGCCGACAGAACTAAGGCTTACAACTCTCGCAGAAGCATAGTTGTGGGTACAAATTCTTACGCAAATATGTCGGAAAAGCCTCTTGAAAAGGGCGAGTGCTGCTGCGTTAAGGCGCAAGATGCTGCTCGTATTGCGGCGCTTTCTGATGCAAGAAAGAATATCGTTATAGACCTTAAGGGTAAAGAAGCCGACGCAAAAATGTCTGCAATAATTGACGCAGTTTCTAAGGGCGCAAGCTTGCAGGCTCTTTCAGAAGAGCTTTCTTGTTCTTGCGGCGATAAATTTACTGTTAAGCCTTTATCTTCAAAAAGAGCTGTTGAGCACTTTGAAGAGCTGCGCAC
>JAVBSE010000026.1:0-4594 GCA_031547315.1 Opitutales bacterium | reverse complement strand
CGCAAGACGGAGATGCGCCAACAGCTCTGAATTCAAACTTATTGCCAGTAAAGGCAAATGGGCTCGTTCTGTTTCTGTCTGTAACATCGCAAGGTAGGGGGGGGAGGGTATCGACTCCAACTTTCATTTGGCGGCTCTGTTTGCTGGATTTTGCGCCGCCATTTTCGATCTGTTCAATAATGTCCATCAACTGATCGCCCAAAAATATTGAAATAATTGCAGGCGGAGCCTCGTTTGCGCCAAGTCTGTGGTCGTTGCCTGCGCCTGCGCTTGCCGCACGAAGAAGGTCTGCATGAGTATCAACAGCCTTTATTATTGCGCATATTGCAGTTAAAAATATTGCGTTTTGATGTGGGTCGTTACCTGGGTTTAGAAGGTTAACTTCGCCAACAGAAATAGACCAATTGTTATGTTTGCCAGAGCCATTTACGCCTGCAAAAGGCTTTTCATGCAAGAGGCAAATAAAGCCATGGCGCTCTGCAGTTTCGTGCAAAACTTCCATTACAACAGTATTGTGGTCAACTGCCACATTTAATTCTTCAAAAACTGGGGCAAGCTCGAACTGAGCCGGCGCAACTTCATTATGGCGTGTTTTTGCAGGAATGCCAAGGCGCCAAAGCTCTCTGTCAACCTCGCTCATAAAATTGAGCACTCTGGGTTTGATTGCGCCAAAATAGTGGTCGTCAAGCTGCTGATGTTTAGGCGGAGGTGCGCCAAAAAGCGTTCTGCCTGCCTGCATTAGGTCTGGACGCAGTATGTATAAAGATTTATCTACTAAAAAGTATTCTTGTTCTGCGCCCAATGTTACAGACAATTTTTCTTCAGGAACAGAGCCAAAGCATTTTAACAGTCTTTTTGTTTGTGCCCCCAAAACTTGCATAGAGCGCAAAAGCGGAGTCTTTTTATCTAAAACTTCGCCGGTGTAAGAGCAAAATGCAGTAGGAATGCAAAGCGTTGCTTCGCCGCCGCTGCGCTTAATAAATGCAGGCGAGGTAGGGTCCCAAGCTGTGTAGCCGCGCGCTTCAAATGTTGAGCGAAGTCCGCCGGAAGGAAAGCTGGAGGCGTCAGGTTCGCCGACTATTAAATTTTTGCCGGAAAATTTTGCGATTGTGTCGCCAACATTTGCTGTTGGGTCTAAAAAGGAATCATGCTTTTCTGCGCTAGAGCCTGTTAGAGGCAAAAACCAGTGAGTGTAATGGGTTGCGCCCCTCTCCATAGACCATTTTTTCATTGCAAGCGCAACGTCGTCTGCAATAGACGGGTCGATAGGAGTGCCGGAATTTAGCGTTGCCAAAAGCTTTGAATATGCAGTTTTTGAAAGATATTGCTGCATAGCTTTTACTCCAAAAACGTCTCTTCCGTATTCTTTTTCTATGTTGTACGGAATTTCAGAATGATCCGGGTCTGTTGGTCGTTTTGCGATTTCAGAGATTGCTAACTTTCTGCTATTCATTTTGTGCACCTTTTATTTTAGAAATATTTTCGCTCAATTAGGGCAAAAAAAATAAAAATTGCAACTTTTAAGCAAAAAAATAAGCAAAGCTTTAAATCTTTACAATTGGCGGGAGCTTTGTTTTAATTGCTTCCTATAGAAACTTTATCTGTGTTTTAAAGGAATGCGTTTATGAATATGAAAAAATCTGAGGCTACTAAATTGCAAAAAGAAAAAGCTGTTTTTTTTGATTTAAATGATGAATCTTTGTATTTGGCAAGCCGCTTGTTTCATGAAAATCTTTCAAGTGAAATAGCCTTTGTTTGCGACAAATCTTTTACTATTTTTGATTCTACAAAAGATTATCTAAAGGCTATAAAAGCAGATGTTTATGCAGCAGAGCGCATGAATCTTACTAAGTCTGAAATTGCAAAATTACTTTCAGACGACTCCAGAGTCTTCTTTTTGTCTTCAGATTCAGAGCGCAATTTAAATTTATGCTTGGCTTTTATGGAGGCTGCAAAGGCTGCAGGGGTGCATACAAAGAATCCTCTTTCCTTATATCTTTCATGCACTGCAAAAGATGCCGAAGAGCTTTTAACTGCAAAATGTAATGAACTTCATATGAATTTTAACACCTACGTTGTTAAAACTCCGGCGCTGATTGCGCATTCGCTTTTAAATAAGTTTTTGCCAATAGATGCGCTTAAAGTAAACACAGAAAATGCCTTGGTAGAAGAAGACTTTAACCTTATGTTGCTTGGTTTTGGGCAAATTGCACGTGAAATCTTTTTCAATTTATACATGACAGGCAGATTTTCCAAATCTAAATTTAATGCAGAAATTATTGATGCAAATGCCTCTTATAATTCCAAAAATATTGCAAAAAAATTTCCCGGTTTGGTGAAGGACGCAAATTTAAGTTTCTCTGAGCAAGATGTAAATAAATCTGAATTTGTTTTATATTTGCAAAAAAATATTTTGAACAAAAATGTTTTTGCAGTGGCGCTTGGTAGCGACGAATTAAATGTTAAAACTGCAAATTTAATTTCAGGGATAGCTTCGTCTTTATTGAAAGACAAAAAAATTACAATTTTATGCAGCATTTGGAATGCAAAAAATGCTGCAGGGCTTTTGGCGTCAACAGACACAGTAACGATAATTCCTTTTGGAACTTTTGATGAAATTTATACCCCCGATGTTCTGCTAGGCGATAAATTTGAAAAGTCTGGCAAAATAGTAAACGAATATTACAACTCCAGAAAGCTTGATCCTTATAAGATGAAAAATTGGAACTTCATGACAACTCATGACAGAGATTCCAATATCTATGTGGCAATATTTAACAGAAGTTTTATCAAACTTATTGGCGAAGAAAAATTTGCAGAATTTAAAACAGAAGAAGATTTTAAATCTTTTATGCAGAGCAATCCTAATTTGCTCGAAAACTTGGCACGTACAGAGCACAGAAGGTGGATGGCGTTTTTGTATGCCGCAGGTTGGGATGTCTTGCCTTTGTCGGATGGGCTTATCGCAAATAAAGATGAGAATTTAAAACTTCATACCTGTCTTGTTCCATTTAGCGAATTAGCTAAAGTTTCAGAACTTTTTAATGAAGATTACATTCAGTACGACAAAGATAATGTTATGACTATTTTTGAGCTTAATAAAAATTTAAGCCAAAAATAATTTAATAATCTTTTCAATTATTTGTTTAAGAAATTTTCTGTGGATTCTGAGAGAAAATATTTTGCATTCATAAGCTATTCTCGCAAAGACAAAGAAATAGCAGAGTGGCTGCAGAAAAAAATAGAACATTTTAGATACCCTAAAACGCTGGTCTTAGACAGAAACAGACCCAGCCACAGCAAGTATGTTAGGCGTATTTTTCTTGATAGAAATGAACTGGAAATCTCTCATGAGGATTTTCAAAAAGACATTACTTTTGCGCTTAAGAATTCAAGATATCTCATACTTCTTTGTTCAAAAAATTCTTCGCAGTCGCCTTGGGTTCGGGCAGAATTAGAAGATTTTTTAGAGCATAATGACTATGATTATTCTTTGGTTGTGCCTGTAATTCTTGATGGCGATAATATTAACGATATTTTTTCAGGCCACTTTGAGTTTTTTAAAGACGCCTTCGGCAGTCGCAATCTTCCCGATTTGCGCATAGGCAAAGATGAAGACAAAACACACGCATTAGAATCTGGGCTGATAAAAATATTAGCGTACATTTTAAAGGTTCCGCACAATAAAATCAGCGACAGATTTAACGCTCAAAAAACTAGAATTTTTAAATTTATTTTATTTTGGTTTTTTTTAGCAAGCACAATTGCATCTTTGCTGATATACCTGCTCTTGGAAACACAAGAATCTGCAGTTGAAATGGGAGAGCAGGTAAAAACTACAGAAATTGAAATCAAAGAAATAAGCAAAAAATTTGAAGAAAAAGTTTCAGAACTAAAAGACATAAAAAAGACTGCAGATGAAACTTTACAAGAGCTGGAGAATCTAAAACTTGCCAAACAAGCTGCAAAAGAAAAATTGGAAAAAGAAAAAAAAGAGCTGGAACTAAAGCAAATGGAACTTGCAATTGCAGCAAAAATTGCAGAAGAAAAAGCAAAGGCAGATTTTGAAGTTAAAAGATTAGAAGAAGAAAGAAAATCAAAAGAAGAGCTGGAAAATAAGCGTAAAAAATACGAAGAAGAACTCTTTAATACTCAGAAACTATTTGAAATTCTTAAGAAAACAAATGGCGATATTTTAATAAAGCAATTTTCCAGAAATCCGATTTTTGAAGACACAAGTTTAGACTATTATATTTGGCGCAGCCTTTCTGTATTTGGCGGTAACATTGCGCTTCAAGACATTGCAAGAAAGCACAAATTGGCAATTTCAAAAGGAAATTCTGATGAACAATTTTTAAATGAACTCTCTTTGAACTTAAAAACAGCTTGGAATTTTAAAAAAGGTGAAAGTTTAGACCCGGATGAAATAAGAAAATCTATTATGAGAGGCCTGCCTGTAATAGTATTTTTGCAGCCTTCAGAAGGTTTGTATTTAATGCAGGCAAGGTCTGAAAAACGTGAAGATTTTTCTCATCTTGAAGAGTGGATAAGCTATATAAACCAAGGCAAAATATCTGCCGGAAAGAAAAATAAT
>JAVBSE010000123.1:0-9261 GCA_031547315.1 Opitutales bacterium | reverse complement strand
AACACTAAAATTTATTTTTTTAGATTTTCGTCCCACCAGATATTTTGTTTTGGGGCTGTATAGTTTTCTATAAGGTTTAAAAGTTCGTTTGCGTCTTCTGAAATTAGGGCAAGGTCTTTATGTTCTTTTATGAGCAGGTTTTCTTTTACGCTATGTTCCAAAAAATCAAAAAACTTATCATAAAAATTTTTCACGTTTAAAAATCCGCATGGAGTTTTAAGAGCGCCAAGTTGAGAGAGCGTGAGCACTTCAATAACTTCATCAAGCGTGCCATAGCCGCCGGGAAGGGCAACAAAGGCGTCGGCAAGTTCTATCATTTTGCGTTTTCTTTCTCTCATAGAATCCACAAAGATTTTTTCTGTTAGACCTTGGTGCACTACTTCTTTTACAAATTGTTTTGGCACAACGCCTATTACTTTGCCGCCTGCAGCAAGCGCAGCGTTTGCCGTTGCGCCCATAAGCCCAAGTGCGCCTGCGCCATAAACAATTTCGTAGCCACGTTCTACGCAAAGGCGTGCAAAATTTGCGGCAGCGTCCAGATATGTTTTTGAAGCAGTTGTTGAGGATCCGCAGTAAATGCAAATTCTTTTTATTCTCATGTTTTTATTTTTTTAAATTATTGTACAAGTACGTCTATTTTTGCGTCTTTAAAAATTTTTACAAATTCTTTTAAGCGTTTTGCGCTTGGCGGATTTAGACTTTCAAAATGATATTTCATGCCCAGGGCGTCCCACTTTTTTTTGCCCATATCGTGATAGGGCAGCAGTTCTATTTTTTCTATGACAGAGTATTTTTTTACAAGTTTTACAAGACTTTCTGCGTAAGAGATGCTGTCTGTCCAGCCCTCTATTATCACAGTTCTAAGCCAAACTTTTTTCTTTTTGCTTTGCAGATATTTTAAGAATGCAAGCACAAGCGCATTTGGCTTGCCTGTTAATTCTTGATGCCAAAGAGGATCTAGGTGTTTGATGTCTAGCAGCACTAAATCTGTTGCGTTTACTAGGCGCTTTACTTCATCTGTAATTTCAGAATATCCGCAGGTATCAAGCGCTGTATGGATATTTTTTTCTTTTAGTTTTTCAAAAAGTTCTGCCAAAAAAACTGGGTGTAGGAGAGGCTCTCCCCCAGAGGCTGTTACACCGCCGCCGGAAAATTTAAAAAAGTTTTCGTACTTTAGAATGTCTGTGTAAAGTTCTTCAACAGATTTCAAATTTTTTTTATTTGAAATCCAAGTGTCCGGGTTATGGCAAAATTTACATCTGAAAGGGCAGCCATACAAAAAAAATACGTAGCGCAGACCAGGACCATCCAAAGCTCCGGCTGTTTCAATTGAATGTATGGGGTGTTTTTTTTCCATAAAAAATGGCGCAGAATTTGAAATTCCACGCCTATGATTTTTGTCTTATAATTTTTCGTGGAAAGTTCTGGAGATGACGTCTTCTTGCTGCTTGCGTGTAAGCTTGATAAAGTTTACAGCATAGCCTGAAACTCTTATTGTTAGCTGCGGATATTTTTCAGGATGATCCATTGCGTCGTTTAAAGTTTCTCTGTTAAGAACATTCACATTAAGGTGCTGTCCATTTTTTTGCATATAGCCGTCTAAAATTCCGCACAAGTTTTGCACTCTTACTTTTTCAGACTTGCCCAAAGACTCCGGCAAAATTGTAAATGTATTTGAAATTCCGTCTTTGGCGTCTTCAAAAGGAAGTTTTGCCACAGAGCAAAGAGAAGCAAGTGCACCGCATTCGTCGCGCCCATGAAATGGATTTGCGCCCGGAGCAAACGGAACGCCGCTCTTGCGTCCGTCAGGGGTGTCTCCGGTTTTTTGACCATAGACAACGTTAGATGTAATTGTGAGCACAGACTGCGTTGGGATTGCTTCACGATAGGTTGGAAGCACTCTGATTTTGTCCATAAAGCGCTTTACAAGCCAGGTTGCAATTTCGTCGGCTCTGTCGTCATTATTGCCATATTTAGGATAGTCGCCTTCAATATCAAAGCTGACAGCCACGCCGTTTTCATTGCGAACAGGTTTTACTTTTGCGTATTTGATTGCAGAAAGAGAGTCTACAACAATTGAAAAACCTGCAATGCCACAGCCAAGTTTACGCACAACATCTTTTTCCATAAGGGCAAGCTGGGCCTTTTCATAGTAATATTTGTCGTGCATGTAGTGGATGATGTTTAGGGCGTTTACATAAGTTTTTGCAAGCCATCCCATCATTTCATCGAAGCTGTTTATAACTTCGTCATAGTTTAAATATTCAGATTTAATGGGGCTGAAGCCCTTTACAACTTTTGCAAAGCTAAGTTCGTCAACGCCCCCGTTTATTGCGTAAAGCAGGGCTTTTGCAAGATTTGCCCTTGCGCCGAAAAATTGCATTTCTTTGCCGATTATCATGGGCGAAACACAGCAGGCAATACCATAATCGTCTGCAAAATATGGGCGCATAAGGTCGTCATTTTCGTACTGAATAGAAGATGTTTCTATTGAAAGTTTTGAGCAAAAATCCTTAAAGCCCTGTGGCAATGAAAGCGACCAAAGCACTGTCATATTAGGTTCAGGCGCAGGCCCCAACGTGCAAAGCGTATGCAGCATTCTGAAAGAATTTTTTGTAACAAGCGTGCGGCCGTCAATGCACATTCCGCCCAAAGATTCTGTTACCCAAACAGGGTCGCCGCTGAAAAGTTCGTTATATTCAGGCGTGCGCAAGAATCTGACCATGCGAAGTTTTATCACAAAGTCGTCCATAATTTCTTGAACTTGCGCTTCTGAAAGTGCGCCTGCTTTCATATCGCGTTCTGCGTAAATATCTAAAAAGCTGGAGACTCTGCCCAAAGACATTGCTGCTCCATTTTGGTCTTTAATTGCTGCCAAATATGCAAAGTAGGTCCACTGCACTGCTTCTTTAAAGTTGGCTGCAGGGCCTGAAATATCAAAGCCATAAGATTGCGCCATGCGCTTCATTGCTTCTAGTGCGCCAAGTTGTTCTGTGAGTTCTTCACGCTCTCTGATAAGGTCGGCAGTGATTAGAGAATGGTCTGAAGAAGCTTTTTGTGCCTGCTTGTCTTTTATAAGAAAATCTACTCCATAAAGAGCAATTCTGCGATAGTCGCCTATTATGCGGCCACGCCCATAAGCGTCCGGAAGGCCTGTAATTATGGCGCTTTTACGGGCTGCTATAATTTCAGGAGTATAGGCATCGAAGACGCCTTGGTTATGCGTTTTGCGATATTTTGTGAAAACAGCTTCTAAAGATTTATCTTCTTTTAAGCCATAAGCCTCGCAAGAAGTTTGAACCATTCTATAGCCGCCGTAAGGCATAATGGCACGCTTTAGGGGAGCGTCTGTTTGCAGCCCAAAAATGAGTTCTGCGTTTTTATTTATGTAGCCTGCATTATGAGAATCTATAGCTGACGGGGTAGAAACGTCTGCGTCTAAAAGCCCATTATTTGCGTTTTCTTTTTTCATCAGCTCTAGAACTTCGGCCCAAAGCTTTTTTGTGCGCTCTGTAGCGGGCGCAAGGAAGCTGTCGTCGCCTGTATATGGCGTATAATTAAGTCTTATAAAGTCAATGACATCAACGTTTTCAGACCATTTTCCAGCTTTAAAACCATTCCACTGTTTAAAAATTTCCACGTGTATTCCTGTGTGTAATGAATTAGATAAAAAATATAGACCTAAGCCTACAAGATGAAGTTTATTTGTAAATCATTAATCGGAAATTTTTGCAATTTTTTACAGAAGTCTAACAAAATTAAGCATTTAAAGCTGATAAAATAAAAAAAGCTTAGTTTTTGACTAAGCTTCATATTAAAACTTTGAAATTTTTTTAGAGATTCTCCACCCAAATATTGCGAAACTCTACAGGATTGCCATGATCTTGAAGTTTAATATTGTAAGGAGGCTTTGGGTGCTTGAATTTATCTTTATCTCTTAATGCGCCGCTTGTGCCATAAGGAATTTCTAACTCATACTGAACTCTTACGCCATTTAGCCAGACAGAAATTTTTGGAAGCGCTGTTAGCTTGTCGCCATCAAATTTTGGCGCAGTAAATACAATATCGTAAGTTTGCCAAACCTCAGGAGGCAATGAGGCGTTTACTTGAGGAGGCGAAATTCTGTAGATTGCGCCGCAGTCGTTCCAAGCGCCATCAAATCCAAAAGAGTCTAGAACTTGAATTTCGTAAGGGCCAATAAATACGCCTGAATTTGCTCTTTCTTGGGAAGTTTTTTCCCACATATTTGGCAGTTTGAATTCTAGGTGAAGCTTAATATTTTCAAAGCCATCTTTTGAAATAATGTCTTTAGAGGCCTTTTCGCCTTCAGGCCTTGTAACTATCATAGAGCCGTCTTTTGTAAGCTTCCAATGGCAGGGTGTTTTGTCTTTCGCATTTAGCCACTGCTTTGTATTTTTGCCATCAAAAAGAACACTTGCGCCCTTAGGAGCCGATTGTAAAAGAGTGGGAGATTTTCTTTCAAATCTTTCAAACTTTAATTTGCCTTCTTCGTTTCCAATGCGAACATCAAAGTCCATTGCGTCTTTGGTGATTTTGCCCTTGCAGCGCCAAGAGCCGCTTGCAGGAATTTCTATTTCGCCATCTTTATCTTTTAAACCTGTAAGCAGGGCAACGTCTATTGCACGTTTAAGAGGCTCTTCGGTGATTCTTAGTTTGTAGCCATTTGCGTGTCTTGAAATTTGCGCAAAGGCTGTGTCTTGATTAAGATGTTTTTGCCTCTCAAAACCAGAAAATTTGCCGACGTATTCGCCAACAAAATCTTCTGCGCCAAAAAGCGAAAACGAGCATAAAGACAATATTATTAAACAGGTTTTTTTCATCATATAATTTGTAAGTAATTTGTTAAGAAGCTTTAAAACTAGCACTTAAATGCAAAGTTTAAAGAAAAATTTCGCATTTTTTATTCTCCCAAAATATTGGGAGAAACAATTAAAGACAAAGACCAAAGTCCGAAAGGTGCACATTCAGAAGGAGGCTCTTCTAAATCTAAACAGACAAGCGTGCACTGCATAAAGTGCACCTGATAAAAATTATTTCTGCCAAGCAAAATGCTGGTTAAAGATTCTAAAAACGGATTGTGCCCCACTAAAAGCAAATCTGCGCCCATACAAGCAATGGAACTTATGTCTTTTGCAAATTTTTCAGGATCTGCAGATGGAATCATTCCCGACATGGGGCGCCTTGGCGCAGAAATATTCATATTTGAAATTAAAGACTGCGCAGTCTGCGAAGCCCTTAAATACGGACTGTGCCAGACTTCTGCGCAGTTTGCAAAAATTTCTGAATTTATGTGCGCACAAAGTTTGTCTATCTGTTTATAACCTTCAGGGGCAAGAGGTCTTTCTTCATCGCAAGAAGCCGCTTGTGGCATTGCATGGCGTAGTAAAAATACTTTCATTGGGTAAAAGTATGATAAATTTTTTTGAAAAAATCCACATTTTTTTGAAAAATATATTAGTTATTTTTTTTGCTTAAAGCTTGTATTTTTTCTGCAAAGGTTTTTTATTACAAGTCTATGAAAACGATACTCAAACTTGTATTTTTAAGCATCCTTTCTTTTGGACTTGCAGCGTGCTCCAGCGACACAATATCTGTAGGCCAGGGTGCAGGCAGCTCTAAATTTGAAGAGCTTTCTACATACAGCATTGCGCCTGTTAAAGGCGGCAACAGATTTTTTTCTATGCTTGGCAGCAGGGCTGCTTATGATGCAGCGCTCGTAAATTCTATCAAAAAAGAATTGGAAGCCAAAAATTATGTTTATACAGAAAATGCAGAAGCTGCAGATTTTATTATTAAACCATCTTTTAAAGAATTTGTTTTCAATTTGCCTTCAAAGATTGCAGATGAATCTAATAATCAAACTTCCACAGGCGACACTCATACTGAAACATATTTGAATGTGCAGCTTTTGGCAGTTCTAAAAGGCGAAACAAAACTTGCTTGGGCAGCTTATCCTACAGACAAACTTTTTAGGGCAACAATAAAAACAGCCTCAATAAGTACTTGTGTACGCTGGAGTTTTGAGGACTTCCCTGTATCTAAGGCAGAAAAAAAATCTGATGAAGGCGCTTCAAAATTGCCACCTTCAGAGCGTGCAAAAACTCCGCAAGAGCGTCAGGCTTTGTGGAATTTTGCCACTCAAGAACAGATAGATGCGGCGCAAAAAATTTATCAGAAAGCCAAAGACGAAAACAGAAGACTTACAGACGAAGAACGCAGAGAAATTTATAAGATTGAAAGCGAAATTAAAGTTCCCGAAGGCGTTAGTCTTTCAGACGTAAAACCTGTGGCGCAAAATTCAAAAGCTCCACTTTTAGAAGAAGTTAAATAATGCCTTTTGACCCTCTTAAAATTAGGCAAGACTTTCCTATACTTTCTGAAAATTTAGAAGGCGGAAAGCTTGTCTATTTAGACAATGGCGCAAGTGCGCAAAAACCCTTGTGCGTAATTGAAAGAGAGGCAGAGTTTTATAGCCACGAATATTCAAACATACACCGCTCTGCGCACGAGCTTAGCAGACGCTCTACCATAGCTTATGAAGACGCCAGAAAGGCTGTCGCAAAATTTTTGAATGTGCCGCAAAATTACAGCGTAATTTTTACCAGAGGCGCAACAGAATCTTTAAACATTGTGGCGCAGTCTTGGGGGGGGCAAAACTTAAAAGCTTCTGACGAAATTTTGCTCACGCAAATGGAGCATCATGCAAACATTGTGCCTTGGCAAATAGTGGCTCAAAAAACAGGCGCAAGGATAAAAGTTGTGGGCATTTTGGCGGATGGCTCTTTAGATTTGGATGATTTAAAGTCTAAGCTTACGGGGGCAACAAAAATAATTTCTTTGGCGCACGCTTCAAACGTTTTGGGAACTGTAAACGATATTGCAGAAATTTCAAAACTGGCAAAATCTGTAGGCGCAAAATTGAGCGTAGATGCAGCGCAGTCTGCGCCACATTTTTTAGATGATATGTCAAAGTCTGATTGCGACTTTTTAAGCTTTTCTGCGCACAAATGTTTTGCGCCAACAGGCGTGGGCGTGCTTATTGGAAAGACCGAAATTCTAAACGCCATGCCCCCTTATATGGGCGGCGGCGACATGATAGAAACCGTCTCTTGGGAGGGCACTACATTCCGCAATGCGCCCGAGCGTTTTGAGGCGGGAACTCCTAATATTGCAGGCGTTGTGGCTTTTGCCGAGGCTCTTAAATATTTGGAAAATCTAGACAAAGCTGCTGTAAAAATTCATGAAGAAAAACTTCTAAAAATTGCCACGGAAGGACTTTCTCAAATTAAAGATTTGCAAATTTTTGGAACTGCAAAAAACAAGCTTCCAATAATTTCCTTTCTTGTAAAAGGAGTGCACCCCAACGACATTTCTACCATGTTAGATACTTACGCAATTGCAGTGCGCACGGGGCATCATTGCGCAGATCCTCTTACAAAAACGCTGGGTATAATGGGTTCTACAAGAGCGTCTTTTGCATTTTATAATACTCAAGAAGAAGCGCAGTTTTTTGTAGATACTTTGAAGAAAATTTTAAAGATACTGCTTTAAATCCTTTCTTGCGGCTTAAGATATTTTGCTTGCAAAGAGCAGTTTTTTGAAAATAATTTTCGTCAATAACCAATAACGTATTATTATATATGAGTAAAGAAAATCTACCGTCGTACTTGTCGGCAGCGTCGCCGAATCCTAGCTCTAACAGAGCTGCATGGTTTAAGAACACAGCTCCTGCTTACGCAGGCATTATGCTTTGGTTCGTATTCTGGCAAGATATTCCTGCCGGCAGTATGCTAAGCCAAGGCGTCTGCTTGCCAATTTTGGCAGTAATAGCTGCAGCGCTTTTGTGCTTTGCCCTCTTTTATTGGGTGCCAGGAATGTTTGGCTTGAAAACAGGTTTGCCTTTGTATGTTGTGGGCAGCTCTATTTTTGGCGCAAAAGGCGGCATTGTTATGCCCGGGCTTTTTATGGGCATTTTGCAGTTTGGTTGGGTTGCTGTTAATATTTTCTTTTCATCAACGCTTTTGCACGAAACTCTAGATTTTGTGCCTGTTCAAGTGATAATGGTTGTTTGGGGTATACTTGCAGTTTTTGTTGGCTTAAAGGGCATTAAATATGTTGCAGGCATTTCAACATTTTTGCCTATTATTCCTTTTTCAATCTTGATTTTGCTTTTAGTGAAAACTGTGTCCGGAGTGGGCAGCTTTGACGTTAATGCAATTACAGACGCTGCAGGTTCTAACCTTATTGCAGGCTCAGTTCTTAGCGGCTCTGCTCTTGTAAAGTTTGGCATTGTTGGCGCAATTGTTTCTTATATGGTAGGCTTCTTTGCCACTGCAGGCGCAGCCGGGGTGGACTTTGGATCTGGTGCAAGAAATGGCAAAGACGTTGCCTTTGGCGGTCTTGTGGGCATTTCATTTGCTATGATTTTTACAGGTGTAATTGCAGTTCTTGTAATTGCAGGTGCCTATGGAACTCCTGAAATTGCTGCAGAATTGCCTAAGGGTGCAGCTCCTAAAGTTACAGGTGCAATGTCTGCAATTTTGGGTGCAGGCGCAGGCAAAACTTGCATGTTCCTTTTGGCACTTGCTGCTTTCCCGGCAGCTTGCTTTTCTTCTTTGATTGCAGCTAATTCATTTAAGGCTATGTTGCCAAATGTGAATGCAAATGTGTCTGTTGCTATTGGCGGCTTTGTTGCAATACTTCTTGCAGTTACCGGCTATGCCGGCGACTCTGCAAAAGTATTTGGCTTTATTGGCGCAAGCTTTGGGCCTATCTGCGGCGCAATGTTGGTAGACTATTTTATCAATGGCTGTAAGTGGTCAGGTCCACGTGCCGGCTTCAATTTTGCAGGCTGGGCAGCTTGGGGTATAGGTTTCTTGGTTGGTGTTACTAACAATATCTGCGCAGAAATGGTAAGCAAAGACTTAGTTAAAATGGAAAATACAGATATCATACCTGTAGCTCCTGTTTCTGCATTTGTTGTTGGCGCACTTGTTTACTTTATCTGCATGGCTTTGGGTCTTAAGTCTAAAGTTATAGATACTGCTGCCGAAGAAAACGCTGTAAACAGCTAAAAGTTCTGAAATTGGCGTGGCACTTTGTTGCTGCAAAAAATCTGTGAAAGTCAAGTATGTCGATACATTCCTTCCGCAGATTTTTTTTGCGCCTTGTGCGACGCTCAATTTGAGAACTTTTAGATGGGAAAATAAAGTTTTGAAAATTTAAAATATTAAAAGCTCT
>JAVBSE010000115.1:0-4530 GCA_031547315.1 Opitutales bacterium | reverse complement strand
ATTCAAAGGGCAACTATTGTATGTACAAAGAAGTCTTTACACCCAGCGTATGGAATCTTCTAGAAGTTTTGGATGCTGAAAAAATGGCAGTTTTGGGCAAGCTTGGATTTAAAAAACTAAGCTACGTAAACGCCTGCAAAGAGCGCAATAGCCTAGACAAGTCTTCTGACGCAAAAGCTGTTTTCTTTGAGTATGCAAATTCGCCAACAGTTGTTCCAGGGCCTAGCATTGTTGACTCCAGATATATAACTGAAGACGTTTCTCAAGGGTTGGTCATGCTAGAATCTTTGGGCAAACATCTTAAAGTAGCAACGCCAATATGTTCGTCTTTGATTGACATTGCCTCTGCAAGTCTTTGCAGAGATTTTAGGGCAGAAGGCAGAACGCTTGCCAAGTTAAAGAAGAAAAATCTGGAAACTATTTTATCCTAAATAGATTAAAAAAATCTAGAAGGAAAAATATTTTACTATGAAATTTTACGAAGTTTTTTCATACATAAAAAGCAAATTTTCTGACAGAAATTTGTATGGCAAAAAAACACCCAAAAACAAAAAAATTGCCATACTGAATTTTTCTTATTCGCAGACAAATTTTGGCGCAGTTTTGCTTGCCTATGCTATGGAAAATACTTTTAAAAAGTTAGGCTACGAAGCAACAAACATCACCTATAATCCTCATGGATTTAGCATGTTGAAAACAATATGGTTTACGCTTCCTGCCTTTTATAAGTTCACAATTTTTAAGTACGAATTTTTAAATACCACCAGACCATTTTGGAATGGAGAAAAACTTTCCCAGCTTAACAAAGATTTTGATACCTTTGTTTTTGGCAGCGATCAAATTTGGAGATATGCGTATTTTCACAAATTTTATCGCTCTTATTTTGGGGCATTTGCAGACAATTCAAAAAAACTGATAAGTTACGCTGCAAGTTTTGGCAAAGACAAGTGGGATGAAGCGCCTGAAGATATCACCAAAGAAATCAAAAAACTCTTAGAGCGCTTTAGCGCAATCTCTGTGCGTGAAGACTCCGGAGTTGATATATGCAAAAACATTTTTTGGCTTGAAGCCACCCATGTGATAGACCCTACTTTGCTGCTTGATGCAGAGGACTATGCGCCCATCCACAAAAACTGCAAATTGCAATTGCCCTCAAAACCTTACTTGGCATATGCACTTTTCGACACTAATGACGAAATTCAAAAAGATTTAGAAGATTTTGCAAAGAACTTTAATCTTCTGCCCAAGTATATAAATGCAGTTTATTTTTCATTTTTTGGAAAGCGCAAACGCATATACAATTCCCCCGCAGAATGGCTTTTGTACATAAAAAATTGCGATTTTTTTATTACAGACTCCTTTCACAGCGTCGCATTTGCAATAATACATAAAAAACAATTTGCCTGCACTATGAATAAATCAAGAGGTAACGCTCGCTTTGAAAGCATTGCAAGGCAGCTTGGCTTGGAAGACAGAATGGTAACTTCAGTTAAAGAAGCTAAAGCGCTTTACAATACGCCAATTGATTATGATAAAGTTTACGAAAAACTAAATTTTGCCAGAAAAACTGCAATAGATTTCCTTAAAATTGCTTTAGAAAAATAATTTTAGTGTCTATGAAAAAAACTGTTTTAGAGTTTTTCAGAAAAATATTTGAGACAAAAATTTTCTCAAAATTTTTGGCATTGGCTCTTTGCAGCATGCTCTTTTTTTTAGGCGTTTTTTATTCTTATAAAGTTTTTACTATGCCTTCTTTTGAGGCAGATAAACTCTTGGCCGGCTTGTCTGATTATGCAGAAAGCCCTGCTGATATTTCTAAACTTGAGGCGCTTTCAAAGTACATAAATTCTATTTGGTGGAAAGACTACTCCAAGTCTAGATTCATTGCAAAAAAGCTTAAAAAAACTGATGACATTTATAAGCTTTCAAATGAATTTCAAGACAAGAGCCTCAAAGCTTATCTTTGGGCATACTACGCTTTACAGTCGCCTAATATTCAATATGCCTTTTATAAATTAGGAGAGCGTGACGCAGCCTTTGCTTCATTAATTTTTCTCATTAACAAAAATCTTCCTTTTGAAAAAGAAAGCTTAGAAGTTTTTAAGGCAAAACATCTTGCAAATCTTACAGCAAGCAGGCGTGAATATTACGGAAATGTTTTGCGTACTGAAGCAAAAAAAAGATCAAACCTAAACGCCCTTTTATATATTGCAGAAGTTTTTTCTTATGAAATTGATTATGATTACTTAGACCTTGCTCTAAGAGGAGAAGATTTTGCAAAATTTAAATTTACCCAAAACGCTGTTGCCTACAAAACGCTTACAAAATCTTTGCAAAACAATGATGAAACTCAAAAAGAAAAACTAAGAGCAGATATTTTAAATCATTTGAATAAAGTGGACTTTTGGTTTTCTACAAGAAAACTCATCTACGCCCAAGCCCTAGAAGTTCTTGGCTTCAAAGAAGACAGTAAATCAGTTGTTGTAGATTATTATAAATTCATTAAAGCTGTGGACATGCAATTTTTTGAAGCAGCAACGAAAAATATGATATATTTTTTTGCAAAACGAAACGACGTTCAAGCCATAAAAGAATATATCTGCGCCTATGCGTCTAATATTGAAAATACAAGAAGAATAACGCTTCTTGCAGCTATAAGACTTGCTGAAGAAGGATATGTTTCTGAGGCAATAAATTTGTGCGAAGGAATTTTGGGCATTAAAAATAATATTAAATTAAACTATAGCCTACCTTGCAAATTTTAGATGAATCTCACTGAAAAAGCACACGAAATAATTGCATCATTTATAAGATACAATGATGCATTCTATGCAATAGATGCAAGCTGCGGCAATGGGCACGACACGCTTTTTTTGGCAAAGCATTTAGGTCAAAACAGCCAAATTTTTGCCTTTGATATTCAAGAAGCAGCAGTAAAAAATACTTCGGCCCTACTCCAAAAAAATTCTTTAAACGCAGGGGTACAAATTTTTAATGCATCGCATAGTGAAATGCAAAAATATATTCCCCTAAGCGCACATAAAAAAATAGACATAGCAATGTTTAATCTTGGCTGGCTGCCACTGTCTGACAAAACCATAATCACAAAAAAAGAAACTACATTAAAGGCGCTTGAAAGTTTAAAATTTTTAATGAAACCATTTAACAATTTAGTTTCTGTTTTATCTTATAGAGGGCATGAGGGAGGCGCTGAAGAATTTGAAGGCGTAAAAGAATTTGTATCCCAGTATAATCCGCAAATTTTTGGAGATGTTTCCAATGCAAAATCTCCCATACTTTTTATTTTTTCAATTGCCTAAATGCTGACGCATACACAGGCATTTTGAGCGCATTTTTTATTTTTGAAAAGACAGGTAAAGATTTTTAAGCGCTGCAAAATCTTCATCTTTAGACTTAGAAATTATAGTATTTTCAAAGTACTTTTCTTCTTCAAATTCTTTCTTTGCTGTTTCTATGCGCTTTTCTATTTCAGCAGAATCGTCGCCTCTAATTTGCATGCGTTCTCTTATAACATCCAGTGACTGCGGACGTATAAAAACGCTGTGCAGGGCCTTAGAAATTTTGTCTTCAAACATGGCAATTTCGCGCCAAACTTTTGCGCCTTGAACATCTATGATAAGTATCACATCTTTGCCGCTTTCAAGCTTTGATGAAATTTCAGATTTTAAGGTGCCATAGTATCTGCCATGCACAAAAGCCCACTCATAGAATTCTTCGTTGGCTATGCGTTTTTCGAAATCTTCGGCTGTCGTGAAATAGTAGTCTTTTTTGTCTAGCTCGCCTGTGCGTGGGGCCCTGCTTGTCATAGTAATTGCACGCACTACGTTAGGGTATTCTGCCATAAGCCTTTCGCAGACTGTGTTTTTTCCACTGCCTGCGGGTCCTGAAACTATTAACAAAATTCCGTTCATTTTTTACTAAAAAAATAAAGTAGACAGCAAAAGAGCTATGCCAGAAAGCGTCATAAACGACGCATAAATTTTTGCACGCAAAGGTTTCTCGCTTAAATACTCAATTGCGTCTCTTGCCCTATAAGGCAAGCAGCCAAAATAAATTGCCGCAACTATTGTAATATAGGCATAAGAAACCATAAGCAGCCTTGCCGCAGGCTCTTGCATAAATGCGGCATCCAAAAATACACGCATACTTAAAAGTAAAATTACACAAAGCGCACGCACTCCTAAAAAGTCTGGCAAATAGTAAAATGCCAAAACACCTGCGCCTCCAAAAATTGCTATCAGAAAGAATTTGTATTGTCCAAAGTCAGCCTCTCCCAAATTGTAAAGGCAATAGACAAACCAAGCTATTGCAACTGCGCCCAAAAAAAGGGTAAGAGTTTTGTCTCTTAAAAACGCAAGCGCAAAAGGCGTAAAAGACTTAAAGAAAAAACCTAAGCCAAAAGCTAGGTAGATTCCTGCAAGCAGATATGTTGCTAAATACAAATTCATTTTTGGCACAGTGAACTTTTTTGTATTAAAATCAAGCGCAAATCCAATCTATCTTTGCTCT
>JAVBSE010000044.1:0-14644 GCA_031547315.1 Opitutales bacterium | reverse complement strand
AGGAACATGCTGAGCATCTGAGCACGCATACCAGGCAATCCTGGAAGCTTGCTTAGGGCTTCAATCTGTTCTTTGCTTAACAAATCTTTATCTAAAACTGCAACCTTAACGTCTGCATTTTCGCGACCTTTTAAGAATGTTACAATAGCTTTAGCAACTTCTGTAACAGCGTCGCCGCCGCTAACGATTGCTGTAGGACCTTCCAAGAAAGATGAAAAGTCTGGCATTTCGCGTTCTTTTGCTGCGATATTCAAAATTGAATTTTTAACAACGTGGAACTCTGCACCAACTGCTCTTAGATTTGCTCTAAGATCTGCTGCCGCTTCAACTGTAACACCCGTGAAATTCATTAAGAATACGAAGTTAGATGCGCTCAAACGTGCGATTGCTTCGTCAACTAAATATCTTTTTTCTGCTCTCATTTTAGTACTTCCTTATTCTGCAATTTCACTCAAAGATACTCTGACAGATGGGCTCATTGTAGAGCTGATTGTCAAAGACTTTATAAATTTACCTTTGATAGCTTCAGGCTTAGAAGCAACAAGGCTTGCAATTGCTGCCTTAGCATTTTCTTCTAGCTTAGCAATATCAAAACTGCGCTTGCCGATTACGATAGACAAATTAGCTGTCTTATCCATTTTGTACTCAACACGACCAGCCTTAACTTCAGCAATTGCCTGAGCAACGTCGTCTGTTACTGTACCGGACTTTGGATTTGGCATAAGGCCTCTAGGACCAAGCACACGTGCCGCTCTGCGAACATCTTTCATTGCAGATGTTGTAGAAATTGCTACGTCAAAATCCATCCAGCCGCCTTCAACCTTCTTAAGAAGATCTTCCAAACCTGCTTCGTCTGCACCTGCTTCAATAGCCGATTTTGCGTCTTCTGTAAATACGATTACACGCACCTTCTTGCCGCTGCCGTTTGGCAAACGCACTGTGCCACGCACCATCTGATTGCTCTGCTTAGGATCAACCAATAGTTTAACAGACAATTCAACTGTTTCGTCGAATTTTGCCTTCTGCATTGAATCTAGCATCTTAACTGCTTCGCTTAAAGATTTTGTCTCTAAGCCAGCTTTGTCAGCGCTCTTATATCTTTTACTTCTTCTAACCATGACTTTTATGTCTCCTGCATTTTTTGCAGTGCGGTTTTTTTATAAACGCTTAAGGACCCCCCCTAAACGCCGAACCCATCCGCAGGGCTCTTCGGCTTTTTACATCAGAATTTTTCCAATGCCGAACCCCGCCGCAGAGTTCTAAAATTATTTTCAAAAGAGCAAGGGGCGCATAAACGCCCTGCCCCTAAAACAAAAACTAGTCAACAACGTCAATGCCCATTGAACGTGCTGTACCTGCAATAATTTTTGCAGCAGCTTCAGGAGCAATTGCGTTAACGTCTTTTTGCTTAATCTTTACGATTTCCATAATCTGAGCCTTTGTAACTTTGCCAACCTTTGTCTGGTTTGGCTTAGCGCTTGCAGACTCAACACCTGCTGCCTTTTTAAGCAATACTGCTGCCGGCGGAGATTTTAAAATAAAAGAAAAAGACTTATCCTGATACACGCTGATAACAACAGGCAAAATC
The DNA here is from genome assembly GCA_031547315.1 of Opitutales bacterium. Classification (GTDB taxonomy): domain Bacteria; phylum Verrucomicrobiota; class Verrucomicrobiia; order Opitutales; family Intestinicryptomonadaceae; genus Intestinicryptomonas. The sequence goes on along the minus strand of JAVBSE010000044.1, from coordinate 13,056 downwards.
ATACCTGCCTGATCCTTAGTACGTGCATTGAACTCCTTACAGAAGCCCATGATATTAACACCTGCAGAGCCCAAAGCCGGGCCAACTGGCGGTGCTGGATTAGCAGCACCTGCCGGAAGCTGCAACTTAATCTGCTTAACTATTTTCTTAGCCATTTTTATTTCCTATTTAATTTTCTTAGACTGCTACGTGAGGCTTACGTAAAAATTTATTCTTCAACTCTTGATGCCTGCCAATACTCAAGCTCTACAGGTGTGAAACGACCAAAAATCGAAACACTAACCTTTAACTTGCCACGTTCAGGATCAATTTCATCAACAGTGCCTGTAAGATTGAGGAAGGGACCATCTGTAATTTTGATAGTCTCGCCAACTTCAAAGTCAACCTTGGGTTTTTCAACCCCCTTAGCACGCTCGATTTGCTGAAAAATATCGTCCACTTCTTTTTTGCGAAGCGGAGATGGCTTGTCGCCACCCATAAAATTGATAACGCCATTGATACCCTTAACAAAGTACCAAGGTTTTTCTAAAAAGTTTTCATTTTCATCATAAAGCTTAATCTTTATGAAAATATAACCAGGGTAAAGCTTGCGCTGACGCACTGTTTTTTTGCCATTTTTTACTTCAGAAACAGTTTCTGTTGGCATCAAAATATCATCCTTGGAAATGAATTCGCCCATGTCTTCAATGTCGATAAGCATTTTTAAAGACTCAACAGCCTTGTTTTCCAAGTTAGAGCGGGTCTGAACCGCATACCATTTTTTATTGTCGGCTTCCATAACTTATATCTTTAGTTTTTGCCGCCCATAAGTGTTGTGCACAAGTCTATAACATTATACACTGAAAAATCTGCAAGCGCAACAAATGCGCCCAAGAGCAATATCGCAACGAACACAACCATCATAGACCCTCTTATCTCTTTAAATGAAGGCCATTGAGACTTCTTGAGTTCTATCATCGTCTCTTTATAAAACTGTCTTATCTTTGAAAATGGATTTGCCATAATTTTAGCTTTTCTATTCTTGCGACTATTATTTTTTTTAAAAAAAGCAGGGGCAGAGGGACTTGAACCCCCAACACACGGTTTTGGAGACCGTTGCTCTACCAATTGAACTATACCCCTGTATTGAAATTTGAAATTTTAATAAAGTTTGATCTTACGTATTAAAAAACAGTGTGTCCCAAAGAACGTCAGACCTCTCTACTATAAAATTGAAAAAAACTTTAACCCCTTGCCGCCCCAAAATTGGGCGGCTTAGAGTAAAAGTTCAAAGAAAAGTTATTAAGCAATAACTTCTGTGATACGACCAGCACCAATTGTACGACCGCCTTCACGAATAGCAAAACGCTGGCCTTTTTCCATAGCGATTGCCTTCTGAAGTTCGATGTCAATTGTGATATTGTCGCCTGGCATAACCATTTCTACGCCTGCTGGCAATGTACAAGTACCTGTAACGTCAGCTGTACCAAAGTAGAACTGTGGACGGTAGTTTGTAAAGAATGGTGTGTGGCGGCCGCCTTCGTCCTTAGTTAGAACGTAGATTTCTGCCTTTGCCTTGCTGTGTGGCTTAATTGTGTTTGGCTTTGCAATCACGTGACCACGCTGGATAGCTTCTTTTTCGATACCACGTAGCAATAGACCAACGTTGTCGCCTGCCTGACCTTGGTCTAGCAACTTGCGGAACATTTCAACGCCTGTGATTGTTGTCTTCATTGTGTCGCCAAGACCAACGATTTCAACTTCTTCGCCAACTTTAACGATACCACGTTCAATACGACCTGTTGCTACTGTACCACGACCTGTGATAGAGAACACGTCTTCAACTGACATCATAAATGGCATATCAATAGGACGTACTGGTTCTGCAACTTCTGTGTCGATTGCATCCATTAGCTGACCAATTGAATTTACGCCAAATTCGATACCTTCAAGAGCCTGTGTAGCTGAGCCACGGATGATTTTGATATTGTCGCCGTCATACTGGTACTTTGAAAGAAGGTCGCGAACTTCCATCTCAACAAGCTCCAAAAGTTCTGGGTCGTCAAGCAAGTCGCACTTGTTAAGGAACACAACGATCTGTGGCACGCCAACCTGACGAGCAAGCAAGATGTGTTCACGTGTCTGAGGCATAGGGCCGTCAGCAGCACTTACTACAAGGATAGCGCCGTCCATCTGAGCAGCACCTGTAATCATATTCTTCACGAAGTCAGCGTGACCAGGGCAGTCAACGTGAGCATAGTGACGAGAAGGTGTTTCATACTCAACGTGAGCTACTGCAATAGTAACTGTCTTAGTTGCGTCACGAACTGTACCGCCCTTAGCGATGTCAGCGTATGACTTAAACTGAGCAAGACCCTTGTCGGACTGAACCTTCAAGATTGCTGTCGTTAGTGTTGTTTTACCATGGTCAATGTGGCCGATTGTACCAACATTAACGTGTGGCTTCGTTCTTACGAATGATTCTTTTGACATGATTTTTTATTATTTATTGTTTATTTGGAAATTAGCCCCAGAGCGGATTTGAACCGCCGACCCCGTCCTTACCAAGGACGTGCTCTGCCAACTGAGCTACCGGGGCAGAATTCAAAAATCCGATAGTTACCTAATCGTACTTTATCATTAAAGGGGTAGAATCTGGACTCTTTCTCAGGGCTCGTCAATCTATTTTTTTCTTTTTTTTTAAGAATTTATTTTAGACTGACAAATTTTTCTAAAAAACTGCCGCTTTTCAAAGGGCAGTTCGCATTTAATTTACTTATTAAAATAAAGGCTTATTTTGCCATCTTTTGCAGATAAACAGAGGCTCTTTCCGCCCAAGCAAAAGCTTCAGGATTATTAAGAACCGCTTCAAAATGAAGCTTTGCAGTGTCAGTTTTGCCTGCGGCAAAATCTAAAACCCCCAAATTGTAAGAAGCTTCTGCAGCATAAGAGCTTGCCGAAGTATTTTTTGCAAGGCTTTCAAGAACTTTTCTGCCATCTTCAACTTTTCCTGCACGAATAAGGCTTAAGCCCTCGCCCACAGATGCTCTTGCTGCAAAAAACTTGTCGCTAAAAGCTTCGCTTGCATTTTTGTAGGCAGCCGCAGCTTCTGCGTATTTGGCAGCCTCGTAAAGAGAGTCGGCATTCTCTAAAAGAGCCACACCCGCCAAGTTTGTGCCGGAATTTTCTTTTGCGAAAGCTTCACGAGCCTCCGGACTTGCCGCCGCAGCATAAGCCTGCGCCAAATTTTCCGCCTTACTATTTGTGTAAGCTCTAAAAAGGCCGCTAAAAATAACAACTGCAAAAACAGCAACTACGCAGGCAACTATTGTGCTTTTATTGCGATTCCAAAAAAGCCAAACCTTGTCGTCAAACTCTAAGTTTTCAAGTTCGTTATCAAGAATAACTGTTTTGCGCTCATCAGCCGCCGACCCCATAGGGTGCGCCTGGACATCAACTACTGCCGGCTTATTCTTTGCCTTATTGATAGGACCACTTTTATTTTTATCGCTCATTTTTTTTGTCTTATAAAATTTTTAGCGTTTGATACTTGCAAAATTATTTTTCTAAGGCAAGTCATTTTAAGTAGAAAAGATAAATCTTAAATTAAAAGTTATTTTAATTTTTGTATTAATTATAAAATAATCGTTGTAAAATCAAGAAAAGTCTATCTACTTTAACACTCAGTATTTATTTAGAAATGAAGTTTTTTTTGGCAGGAATTCCACTTGGTTGTAACAACATCGGCGATGAAGCTATTCTCGATGGGGTTGTTAAAATCTTGCGCCGTAATTTTGAAACCTGTGAAATTACAGTTGCAACAGACAAGCCTCAGGAAACTGCAAAACTTTTAAATGTAAACGCTGTTGCGCTTATTGGGTTTTCGCATGCTGCAAGCCTTACAGAAGAATCTTATAAAGCGGCAGAAGCTGCACTTAAAGCCAGCGACGTATTTATCTGGGCGGGCGCAACAGGGCTTTCCGATTATCCCGACACTGCTGTTGACCTATTAAAAAAGGCGCAGGGTTTTGGACTAAAAACTATCATTTGGGGCGTGGGCATGGACAGCACTCTCAACCCTGCGTTTTTCAAGCTTGGCGGCAAAAAATTGCAAATTTGCAAGCTGATAAAAAAACTCAGCTTAGGCATTTTTGACGCTGTTAAATTTTTTCAAGACAAAAAAGAGGCAAAGGTAAGGGCTAAAATTGCAAGCGCCCTCTCAAAAACAGAGCTCATAATAGTAAGAGACCCTGAAACTAAAGCAGAACTCATGAAGTGCGACAGCTCTTTGCCTGTAAACGTTGGGGCAGATTCTGCAATAATTTTAAACACGCAAAACCCTGCCGATTTAGATTTTCTTGACGTCCAAACAAAAGAAGCGCTCTTTGGAAATTATGAAAAAATAGGCCTTTGCATTTCTGCTCAACGAGAGCTCACAAACTCTGAAGAACTTGTTAAGACAATAGATGCTCTGCTTGAGGGTGAAAACCGCAGAATGTTTTTTATTCCAATGAATCCGCTTACAGATTCTATTGTAATGAACAAGCTTCATTCAAAAATGAAAAATGCAAAAAAAGCGTTTATGCTTGAAAATTGTTTAGAGCCAAAACACGTTCTGGCGGCTGCGGCGCAATGCAATGTTGTAATTTCAAGCAGGCTGCATTTGCTAATACTTTCTGCAAATATCGGCACACGCATAATAGGCATATCAAGAGGCAGTAAAGTAGATAATTTTATTGGTCAATTTGGAATAAAATCTGTTGGCGATGTTTTCAACTGCAATTTTGCAGCCATGAAAGAACAGGCAGAAAATGCTATTTTCAAAAAAGATGACTGGACAAATACAAGGGAATTCGTATATAAGAACCTTAACAATAGACTTTCTAACGCGGAATCTTTAATAACACACACACTAAAAAACTAAAATCCGTACACCTAGAAAACAACAAATTACACAAAGATGGAGATTAACGATCTAGCATTAAACAGCTCTGTTCAAAAAGCGGAGCCGCAACCTCAGGCAGCATCTGAATCTCAGGCGCTGATATTTAAGTTTAACCCTATTCCGCTGCTTATTTTTATTTATAAGAAGTGGAGAATCATACTTGCAGTTTTCTTTATCGCCTGCATCTTTTTTGGGTCGATAATGTATATTTCGGCAAAGAATTCAAAGGTTGCTTGGTCTGCATCTGCAAAAGTTTTTCATCAAACTAGGTCAGATAAAATTCCCACCTTTTACAAGCCAATGGAAACTGCCGCTATTGCGCAGCTTTTGGGCGCTTCAGACGTATTTAAAAGAGTAAATACTCAGCTTACAAGCTTGGGGCTGCCTTATGACCAAAGCATGCTTTCAAATGTGGAAATAACCCTTGGCAAAAGCAGGGAGAGCATGATAACAATCACAGCCTCTGCTGGTAATCCTAAAACCGCTGCCGCAATTGCCAGCGCAGTTGCAGAAGAAGGCGTGAAAGAATATGTGCGCAGACAAAACGATTCTATCATAACTTTGATAGACGACCGCAAAAGACAGCGCAAAGCAGTTCAAGAAGAAATTTCCCACATAGTTGATGAAAGAAAAAAGCTAACTGCAGAAAAGTCCGGGCTTCCGCCAGATCTTGAGCTTGCAAAAGTTCGTGATGAAATTTCAACCATAGAGTCTAAAAAGTCAGACCTTCAGATGCGCCTTACAGAAATAGGGATACGCACAACAGAGCTCAACAAAATACTTGCGGAAACTCCTAAAGAAATTCCTTACGAAACAACTATAGACACAAAAAGCGACACAAGCATTGACGGCAAAAAAGCAGAGCTTGAACGCCTAAGAAAGCGCTATACAGAAGTTAATCCTAAGATAATAATTCTTATAGAAGAAATTCAAGAGCTGGAAGAAAAAGCAAAAATAAAAAATGAGCAAACCCCTAGCAAGATTGCATACAGAAGAAATCTTGTTTATATGGAAATTGAATCTCAGCTTATCTCTTTGGGCGTTGATCAAAAATCTTCTAACGAGCTTTTAAAGAAATTTGATGAAGAGTTGGTGCGCCTGCGCATAGACTTGGCAGATTTGCTTGAGCAAAATTACAAATATGCAAATCTTGTAAGGCGTGAAAATGGCTTGCATGAGAAATCTTCTAAGATTGACGCAAATATAAACGACTTAGACTTCATAGTAAACACATCTGTTCCAGACGTTTCCGTGTTTGAACTTGCAAGAGTTCCCACTACTTCAAACATTGGCAAGCTAAAGGTGAAGGTTATTGCAATAAGCATATTCACAACAATTTTTGCAACTTGTATTTTGCTTTTGGTGCGCATAGCAAAGCTTCGCATGCTTTCGTCAAAAGAATACAAAATTGCGCTTGGCGTGGAAGACTTGGGAGACATTCCTTCTCTTTCAGACTACGGCAAAGAAGTTACAGACTCTGCTATTCAGAAGGTATATTCAAACTTGATTTCAGGGCTTGATGGCAAAAAGAAACTCCTCTATCTAAAGTACGTTACAAAGAACGACTTTGAAGAAGAATCTTCTGAATTTGTACACCTAACATCAATACAGGGGCTTAACGTATTTAGATTGTACTGCATGCCTGTATCTAAAGAAACGTATCAGGAAAAAGGTTCTCCCGATCCTGACGATTTGGTAAGCAACACTCTTATCAGCGTTCAGAAATTTTACGACAAGGGCTACTTCTTCTATCAGAACGACTACAGCCTAGACGTAACAGAATTAGACCTTCTAAAGTTCGACATAAACTTGCTTTCAACAAATTACGATATGATAGTCTTAGAAGTTTGTGACGACGAAAAGAACGAACAGGCAATCGCACAAATTTCAACGCTTGCCGACTACGTAATGATAATGTCTTCGTTTGACACTACAAGCAAGATACAATTATCAAAAACAATAAAGCAAATCAAAGAAACTTCCGCTCTAAACATAGGCGGAGCTCTTGCAGACATTCCAAAACCTTATTACATCAAATAGTATGAACAACGCATTAAAAATACTTGCATTACTTTCATCGCTTCTACTGTTTGCTTGCCAGCACGACATTGAACCCGATGAACAGGATTTCCCTGAAGAACTTGAACAAAGTTCAATAGCCACAGCCAAAATGACACCTGAAGAGCGTGAAAGAATTTTGGATGAGCTTGCAGCAGAGCCATACCCTTCTTACAGAGTTCAAGGCGGCGACAGATTCAGAGTAAGAGTTTACAATGAAGAAGATTTAAATCACAACACATCTGCAACCACGCTGGTAACGCCGGATGGCTATCTTATTATGGATATGATAGATCCTGTGATGATAAAAGATCTTACAATAATTGAAGCAACTGAAAAGTTAAAAGAGGCACTCAGTGTTTACATAAAGTACCCAAGAGTTTCCATGATGCCAGAGTCTATCCAAGGCAAAACAGCAACTCTTATGGGCGCAGTCCGCGAACCGGGCGAATTTTCTGTTACAGAAAACACACGCCTTTCAGACTTTATTGCAAAGGGCAAAGGTTACGCTTCAGGTATTTTGGACGACAATACTGTTGACCTAGCCGACATTAACAACGCCTACATTTCAAGAGACGGCAGACTTTTGCCAATCAACTTTGCAGAAGCTTTGCTAAAGGGCAACCAAAGGCACAACATAAGAATTTTTCCGCAGGATGTAGTTTACATTCCAAAGAAGGAAGAATCAAAAGTTATGGTCATGGGCGAAGTCAAAAGACCACGCATTGTTCATTGGAGCGAAGGCATGACCTTTGTTGACGCCCTTGCCTACTGCGAAGGCCTAAGCGAAGACTATTGGGGAACTGCGCTTATTTTGCGTAAAGAAGCGCATACAGGCGGCGGCGAGCTAACAGTTTACAAGATGAATGTTGATGATATTTTATCTGGCAGAGAAAAGAATTTCAAACTTGCTTCCGGCGACATTGTCTACATACCAAAAGACTCTCTTGCAGAGTACAACGTATTTGTCAGAAAGCTAATGCCAACTGCACAGTTTATCAATTTGCTAGCAACTCCAATAAGCTGGTGGGCTGGCGGCAGATAATTTAAAAATTCAGAGGCTTGTGATTTTGCAAGCCTCTGTTTGGATTTTGTTTCATGAAAAAAGCAAATGTATATATGTTCATAGACGCTCTTGGCTGGGAAATAGTTTCAAGGCACCATTTCCTAGAGCAAGAATTGCCCAACAGATATAAGGTAAAAATGCAGTTTGGATATTCATCTGCGGCAATACCTACAATTCTTTCCGGCGAGCATCCTGACGAGCATGGCCACTTTTCTTTTTTCTACTACGACCCCAAAAATTCTCCTTTTAAGTTTTTCAAATATTTAAAGTATTTTTTTGGAATCGGACTACACCCTAAATGCCTTTTTAACAGAGGCAGAGTAAGACGCCACATTTCAAAATGGTTTGCAAAGTTAAAAAAATTCACAGGCTATTTTAATCTTTATTCAGTTCCTTTTGAAAAATTGCCTTATTTGGATTATTGCGAAAAGTTCGATATTTGGGCAAAAGACGGCCTTGCGCCTGTTAAGAATTTGAAAGATATTCTTGAAGATTCAGGGCTAAAATACCACATATCAAACTGGCGCAATCCTGAAGCTAAAAATGTGTTAGACGCCATAGATGCGCTTAAAGACGGCTCAACAGATTTTGCTTTCATATACTCTGGCGACTTTGATGCCTTCATGCATGATAATGTCTTTGACGAAGTGGCAATTGCAAAGCGCCTGCGCCACTATGAACAAACAGTAAAAAGCATTATCAGCACGCTTAAATCAAGCGGCAGAGACTTTGATTTTACAGTTATTTCAGACCATGGCATGACAGCCACAAAATCCACTTATGATTTAATGAAAGAAGTAGAAAGCATAGGTCTGAAATTTGGCAAAGATTATATTTCGCTTTACGATTCTACTATGCTGCGCCTTTGGTATCTTAGCGAAGGCTCTAAAGAAAGGATCCAAGAGAAATTAAATTCGCTTTCGGAAGTTGGCAAACTTGTAAGCCAAGAAGAAAAAGTTTCTTACGGAATAAATTTTAAAAATGCAAAGTTTGGACAAGACATCTTCTTAACAAACGAAGGCATACAAATAGAACCCTGCGACTTAGGCTCAAGAGCGTTAAAGGGTATGCATGGCTATTCTCCTGAAGCGCCGGATTCTTACGCAGCATTTCTATCCACCAAAAGACCTAACTTTATCCCATTAGAAGTGAAAGATTATTTTCCTTTAATGGCATTCGACATAAAGAACTCATAAAATGACTAGGTCTACTAATAAGCTTGTAGCTTTAAATACAGCTTCAAACTACTTAATGGTTGCTGTAAGGCTTCTTAATGTAATCTTAATTACCAGATATTTATACAAATATTTAGGCGACAGCTATTTTGGCTTTTGGAGCATACTTTGGACTTTCTTTACTTACGTTGTAGTTTTTAATTTGGGCTTTGGAGCCTCGCTTCAAAAATTTACAGCAGAACACTTGTTTGAAAAAGACTTAAATAAGTATAACAAAATAACATCGATGGTCTTTTTGTCTTACTGCGGAATTTCGTTTATAGTCTTTCTTATTACGCTTGCAGGTATAATCTGGATGCGCGAGTGGGCAAACATTCCTGAAACAGAATCTTTAAATGTTTATAGGGTTGCGCTTGCAATTTTTGGCACAGGAATGGTTGTGCTTTTCCCGCTTACTATTTTTATAGAAATTCTTACAGGGCTGCGTTTAATCTACCTTAGAAACAATGTAATGCTGGTTTTAAGAGTCCTTGAAATGCTGGGCATATTTTTGCTTATTTACCTGGACTGGGGCTTCATTTCAATTGTTATTTATTCTATGGTGATAAACATTATCTTTAGTTTTGTGCTTTTCTTTTTAGTGAGAAAACAAATCAAAGGTTTTCGTTTAAGTATTATTTTTGACAAAGCAGTTTTTAAAGAAATTTTTAGCTTCAGCACCTTTGTTTATTTGAATTCAGTTGCAATGCTTGTTATGGCAAAAACAGACAGATTTATTATTGCCAAAATAATAGGAATGCCCGCAGTTTCAACTTATCAGATAGGCACAAGAATGCCGGATATGTCTTTAATGTTTTCTTCTCCTTTTCAAGACAACATTATTCCTGTAACTGCAAATTTGGTAAAAACAAAAGAGTTTGATAAGCTTAGAAAAATAATACTTTCAGGACTTCGCCTTAGTATTTTTATGGCATTGGGTGCCACTGTATTTTTTTACATTTTAACAACGCAAACAATTCAGTGCATTTTTGGGATTGAAGAAGTAAGCTATGAAATGATTGCAATTTGCCATTTGTTTTTGATTTCGCAGTTTATTTACGCATCGCTGCGTAATATATCGTATCGCTATCTTCAGGTTACAGGGCATCATAAATTTATTGCGCTTACATCTTGGATACAAACAATAACAAGCATTTCTTTGGGCATATATTTGTGTAGCACAATAGGCGTTGTTGGCATTGCTTGGGCAATTCTTCTGCCCAATGCAGTAATTTCGGCCTTGGTTGTTTTCCCGCTTGCAGTAAAACTTTTAGGACTAAATATTAAAGATATTATTCTTATTTTTATAAAGCCTGCGCTTGCAATAATTCCCAGCGCATTGCTTTGCATTTGGCTTATTAATTTTCTTAAAGAAGATGCCAGCAAACTTTTTCCGCTTGCAGGCATTTACATGATTTGCGGAGGAATATATCTTTTGGTGGCATGGGCTTTAGTGCTTGCTAAAGAAGAGCGAACATTTATATTAAACAAACTGCCTTTTTTAAAAAAATTTGCAAAATAAATGAAGACTGTAAATATAGTAATGCGCTCAAGAAATGATGTCGATATTATCGAGAGAACCATCAAATCTATATTGTCGCAAAACTATAAAGACTTTGAACTTCTAAGCTTTGACAATGCCTCAACAGACGGCACTTGTGAGATAATAGAAAACTATCCTGAAATAAAAAAATTTAAAATAGCAGAGGGCAAATACATTCCGGGAGATGTGCTAAATCAGGCAGTAGAAGCCTGCGATGCGCAGATTATAGTTTTCAATAATTCAGACACCCTGCCCTTAAATGCAAACTGGCTGGAAAATTTAATAAAGCCCATCTTAGAAGGCAAAGCGCAAATAAGCTACGCACGTCAAGTGGCACGCCCAAATGCAGACGCTTGGGTTTTGTTTGACTACCAAAGAGGCTTTGGAGACAAGACTCCTAATTTTGATTTCTTTTCAATGGCAAGCTCTGCAGTTTCTGCCGAAGTTTTTAAGACGCTAAAATTTGACCCAGAAATAAAATATTCAGAAGATATTTTCTTTGCAAAAAAAGCAAGGCAGGTAGGCTTTAAAATTGCTTATGCGGCAGATTCTTACGCAGAGCACTCTCATAATTATACGCCTGCGCAAATTAAAAAACGCTTTACCGGCGAGGGTGTGGCAGACGCTCAAATTTATGAAAGCGCACAAAGTTTTTTACAATTTTGCAAGCGCCTTTTATCTGACATTTTAAAAGACATAAGAGATCTTTATAAAACAAAAAGACTCTCTGAAATATTCTCTTGCCTAAGAGCAAGAATCATACAAAAAACATCTTATTACAAAGCAAGGCGCAGTGCTCATTTGGCTCGCCAAGGGAAAATATGAAAATAGCAAATTTACTTCGTCGTTTTTCGTTTCTTGAGTGGGGAGGCACAGAAAGCGCTGTCTGGAATATGACAAAGTGCCAGCGCAACGCAGGCGAAAACCCTGAAATAATATGCACTACTGCACTTTGCCCTTTAGAAAAAGAAATTATATCAGGCATAAGAATAAGGCGTTTCCCGTACTTCTACCCCAACTTGTTTCTCACAAAACATAATAAGCACGAGCTAGATAAAAAAGGCGGCAACCCATTTTCTTTTGGCATAACAAAATATTTAAAAGACAACACTTTCGACATAGTTCACTGCCACACAATGGGCAGGCTTGCAAAATCTGCAATCATTACAGCGCACCAAAAAGACATTCCCTGCATACTTTCTTTTCATGGCGGCTGCTATGACGTGCCAGAATCAGAAATTGCCTATATGGCGCGCCCTCTTGCAAAAACTTTGGGCTATGGAAAGATTATAGAAAAAACTTTAAAAATGCCTTCCGACATTGTGAAGGCTTGCGATGGCGTAATTTGCGTGGGTCAAAACGAGCTTGAAGAAATTAAAAAGCGCTTTCCCGGCAAGCCCGCTGTTTGCATTCCAAATGGTGTAAATTCCAAGAGGTTCGACAGGGTTCCGCTAGATGATTTTAGGCTCTCTTTCAACATTCCTTCAGACAGGAAACTAATTCTTTGCGTTTCAAGAATAGACCCTCAAAAAAATCAGCGCATGCTTTTGCGCCTATTAAAAGGGCTTCTTGACAGGGGCGAAAATGTACATCTTGCAATTGTTGGTTTTGTAACGTCAGCTTCTTATAAGGCAGAATTTGACGAAGACGTAAAAAAGCTTGGCCTTTACGACAAAGTAACAGTTTGCGAAGGCTTGCCTCCAGAATCTGATATGCTGCTTGCAGCCTATAAAACTGCAGATATTTTTGCGCTTGCCAGTGTTCACGAACCTTTTGGAATAGTTGCGCTTGAAGCTTGGAGCGCAGGTTTGCCTCTTATTGCCTCTGCAGTTGGCGGCTTAAAAACTTTAGTGAAGTCTGGCAAAACGGGCTATCTTTTCGACGTAAATTCAGACGAATCTGCAGTTGGCGCATATTACAGCGCAATGCAAATTAAAGATGAACTTATTAAAAATGCAAAAGAAGAGGCAGATAACATCTACTCTTGGGAAGCAGTAACAGCACAAACTTTAAGCTTTTATAAAGAGGTAATAGATGCTCGCAAAGGGAAGTAAAATTTCATTCATCTCGCAATACGCAGGCATCATAGGCGGGACTGAAAAATTTATTTTCAACTCCTCAAATCTGCTTAGGCAGCAGGGCTACAAGACTGTTGCAATTTATGTAGAAAAAACAAAACTTTCTGATGAGTATCTGGCTGCATTTGACGAGGTTTACAATGTAGCAGACTTAGGAAACTTATCTGCAAAAG
>JAVBSE010000169.1:0-19300 GCA_031547315.1 Opitutales bacterium | reverse complement strand
AACAGAACCTGCTTTTGCCAAATAAAAATCGACCTGCAAGCGTATCTTAGAATCTGTGCTTAAAAAATAAGTAATAAAAACGTCGGGATTTTCTGTGTCTAAAACAGAGGCTTTTGTAGACAAAACTTTACTAAAGCCCTTCATTAAAATTTTAGCCTTTAGCGCAATAAATTTAATATCAGGCCTCCAGGAATTTTCGTTTTCGGATTCCGGCACAAACCTACGCCTCATAGATCTGGAAAAAAGACTTATTAAAAACCAAACAAATAAAGAATCTAAAAGCAAAACAATCAGAAAGCCGCTAAGAAACAATACCCATGCAGGCCTTTCATCTAAAACTCTGCTAAAAATGTAGGCCAAAATTATGACATAAGAAAAAGTATTTACCCACTTTGAAGCCAAATTTAAAAGCAAAGAATCTACACCTTTTTTCTTCATTCCTGAAAAGAAAAACTGCAAAAAAATTGCCGCCAAAAGCAGATAAAAATAAACTTGGGGTAAAAGCATAAACTTATAATAAGCTAAATATAAAAATATAAATTAGAAAAAAAGCAAAGCGCAAAATTTTTAAGAATCAAAATCGAAGCTGCCAGACTTGTCTGAAATTTGCGCATCTTCTTCTTTTATGCTAAAATTACACTCATCATCTTCTTCTTTGCGTATGTGTTTAGGGGCTTTTCCAACTTTTTTTGTTTCCATAGTCTGATGTTCCAAAACTATACGTTCGCAAATTTTTTTAACGTGCATTTTAAGCCAAGTATGAGTTGCAGTGCCCTTAGTATAAACACAAGGTCCGTAAGAATCTATTCTGCCGCCGCTTAAAAGCATATCATTTTGCTCAAACTCTGCATCATTATCCGGCGAATATACTGCAAAGGTTTTGCCACCGCCGTTTTTAACAACAGAAAAAACAGGAACATCGCTGGGGCCGTCTGCAATATAAATCATATTTTCAATAGGCACTCGCCTGTCTGCCAAAGATACTTTTGCATTAACATCTATATGATTACTTTTATTTACGCCCTTGTTGATTTCAAAAATAAAGCGTGTTTTAATTGTATTATCTACAATCGCACCAATCTGATTTATTTGGGTCGACAAAGAATTCAAATCAAATTCTGTTTGCGTAGAAAAATAAGGAGGAAAAGGTTCTTCAATAAATTCGCAGGCAAAAATCCCGTCAACTTTAGAAGCTATTGCAGAACCCTTTATCATTTCTGCAAGCCCTGTGCTGATAATGTAATGTTCTAGTTTTATTTCCAGTTTTTTAAAATTTTCATCAGAATTTGGAATAGTTCTTAGTTCATCTAAAAACTCCAAGACGCCCTCGCAAAAATTTATTTTAGCGCCCAAGTTTTTTAGTTTGGCATTGCTAAGGCCGCCCATTACGCCCGACTTCACAAAGCTTAGCAAGTGATTCAAATAAACTGTTTCAGGAGAAACTCTTACGCCTTTTTTTGCATAAAGCGCAGGAAGCATATTTACCTCTCTCCAAAACAGATTTTCATCAACATCATACTCTTTAAAAATAGGAGTCTGCATATAGCCCGGAATAAGGGTTTTGTCGAAATCCCAAACGCAGGCAATTACATATTTGTTGCGAAGTGTAGTTTGCTTTTCTTTCATTTTGCTAAAAAAAGTAGTCTGCGGGGTGTTTTTCAATTTGCAAACTAAAATGCAATTCTTATATTTGCACAAAATAAAAATAGCGTAAGGATTTTTTAGAGAATCTTTGGCGCAAAAAAATTTTAAAAAATTCTTTAAATTTATGGACGGAATACCACCAATTGCTCCCTTTCTTGTCAGGCTGGAAAGCCTTGCAGAAAAAATGAATGCGCCCGACTTTTATAACGATCAGCGCACTGCAAGCGCAATTGCGCGCGAACATCAGCAGCTAACAAACCTAAAAGAAAAATACACTGCGCTTGAAAAACTCTACGCAGACATTCAAGAAAACGAAAATATCATTGCCGACGATGATATGGACGAAGAAATGAAAGAGCTTGCAAAAGAAGACCTTGCCAGCCTTGAAGCAGCCAAAGAACCTCTTAAAAGAGACATCCTTTGCTTTATGATTCCTGCCGACGAATCTGACTCTCGCAACACAGTTGTGGAAATAAGAGCAGGCACAGGCGGCGACGAAGCCTCTCTTTTTGCCGCAGACCTCTTTAGAATGTACTCACGCTACGCAGACCGCAAAGGCTGGAAGGTAGAGCCTTTAAGTTCCAGCGAATCTCCTGCAGGCGGCTTTAAAGAAATTTGCTTTTTGCTTTCCGGCACCGACGTTTACAAGTCTATGAAATACGAAAGCGGCACACACAGAGTTCAACGTGTTCCCACAACAGAAGCCAGCGGACGTATACATACCTCTGCTGCAACTGTGGCAGTTTTGCCTGAAGCAGAAGAAGTTGACGTACAAATTGACCCAAGCGACATAGAAATTTCTATTGCACGTGCAAGCGGCCCTGGCGGACAAGGCGTTAATACTACAGACAGCGCTGTTCAAATTTTGCATAAGCCAACAGGCATGATAGTAAAATGCTCTGATGAGCGCTCTCAGCTTAAAAACAAGCAAAAAGCTATGAAGGTTTTGTGCTCTCGCTTGCTTGAACTTAAGCAAAATGAAGAGAAAGAAAAAGACGCTCAAAGCAGACGTGAACAAATTGGCACAGGCGACCGCTCTGAACGCATCAGAACCTACAACTTTCCGCAAAGCCGCCTAACAGACCACAGAATTGGGCTCACAGTGCATTCGCTAACCCAAGTAATGGATGGCGAAATAGAAGAAATTGTGCGTGCGCTTGAAGAATCTTACTACAACAAACGCATAGAAGACCTCATTGCGCAATCAGAATAATTTTGTGCAAACTGTATTAGAGCTGCTCCAAAAATGCGAAGAATTTTTCGCTCAAAAAAACGTGCCTAATGCAAAGTTGGATGCGCAGCTTTTACTTGCAAAAGCCTTGAAATGCAAACGCTTAGAACTTTTTTTGCGCTTTGACGACATTGTAAGAGAAAGCGAACTTACAGAATTTAGAGAAGACGTAAAAAGGCGCTCAAAACGTGAGCCTTTGCAACATATTATTGGCAGCGTAGACTTTGCAGGACTCAAAATAAAAACAGATAAAAGAGCGCTTATTCCAAGGCAGGAAACAGAAGAACTCTGCGAAATAATTTTTGAACGCTATCTAAAAAATACTCAGGCAGACTTTAAAATATTAGATCTTGGCACGGGCAGCGGCGCAATAATTTTGGCGCTTAAAAATTTTTGCCCACAAGCAATATGCACAGCCTGTGACGCAAGCGAAGACGCACTTAAGCTTGCAAAAGAAAATGCAAATTCACTTTCTTTAGATATAAATTTTGTAAGGTCAGACTGGTTTTTAAATGTGGATGGCAAGTTCGACCTAATAGTATCAAACCCTCCTTACCTCACAGAAAAAGAGATAGAAACAGCCCAAGCTGAAGTAAAAAACTTTGACCCTCTTTCTGCTTTGCAAAGCCCTAACAATGGGCTTTCCGATCTTTTTAAAATTATAGAAGAAGCGCCTAATTTTCTGCCAAGCGGCGGCACTCTGGCCCTAGAACATGGCATAGAACAAGCAAAAGAACTAAAAAATTTTGCAGAAAAAACAGAAAAATATTCTTCTTTTGAAACTATCTTGGACCACTCTAGGCGTGAACGTTTTTCTATTTTACTAAGAAAATAAAAAGAGACTGATAAGAAATCAGTCTCAAAAAAATATCAAAAAATTTTGCCTCTATTAAACTAGTACTGATTTGGCATTCCGCCAGAAGTCATGCCAGGCAGGCCGCCTTCCCAATTTTGTGGTCTTGCCCAAGGGCTTTCCGCCGTTCTTTTTGTACCTTGCGCAGAACGTCTGCGTGCATTTTCAGTTTCATCGTTTGATTTGCATGCGCCTAAAAAGAACGCCGCACACAAAAGCGCAAGAATTAAAAATATTTTTCCTCTAAAAGTTTTCATAATTAAAAGTTTTGCTTAAAAAACTAAAACGCCAGCAAATCTTTGCAAGTATTTTTTTCAATGCCAAATTCTTATTTGCTTTACTTCAAAACAAAAAAAAGACCCACGCACTGTGGGTCTTTTTTTTCAAACTGATTTTTTTAAAGATCTTCAGAAGCCGGTACCGGAATAGTAGAAGCCGCATCATCAGCTGGTGCTGCTGGCGCATCTGCAGCAGCTTCTTCTGCCGGCTTCTTAAATTCTACAGTAGGAACTAGCTCATAAGAGTCGCCAACTTCAATAACTTCTGGCTTGCCGTCTTTTAGGCTAACAGAAGCAACTGCAAAATCTTTGCCAAGTTCTTCAACCAAAATTGTGGCAATATATTCGCCCTCAAGCTTCAACTGAATTTTCTGGCCAATATCAAGACCATTGTCTTTGCCTCTGTTAAGAGCAATCATTTCATTCTTCTTAGCTTTTTCAACCTTAGTAACAACTGCAATCTGACCTTCTTCTACGTAAGGAATTCTAACAGTTTTTACAGTTGTCTGAACATTTGTCTTAGGATCAAGAGTTACAGTTTCAACAATTTCAGAAATATCTAAAAGGTCTGCCTTTTTCTTGGCAATTGCATACTCTTTTTGCAAGTTTGCATGCTGAGATTCCAAGATATTGTACTTACGATTTATCTCATCAATCTTTGTAGTATCTTGTACAGATTCCTTCTGTGCAATAAGTTCTTTAGTTGTGGCTTCAAGCTTTGCTTGAATGCTGTCACGCTCTTTTGTCATATCATCAAGAGCGATTTGAGTTTTGCGAACCTTGTTGGTTTCTTCAAGTTTTTCGCGGCTTAACTTTGTGTTAGCTGTGCGTTCCGACTGCAATTCGTCTGTTCTTGCCTTAAGATTTTTATCTAGCTCAAGAATGCGAGCATTAGCACCATTCAAATTGCTGTTAAGAGTCGCTTTTTCTTCCAAAATTCCAGGAATTTTTGCAGACTTTACCAAAAGAACATCACCTTCAACATCTTTCATGTCGCCAGTTG
Organism: Opitutales bacterium; assembly: GCA_031547315.1. Lineage (GTDB taxonomy): Bacteria > Verrucomicrobiota > Verrucomicrobiia > Opitutales > Intestinicryptomonadaceae > Intestinicryptomonas. The sequence goes on along the minus strand of JAVBSE010000169.1, from coordinate 14,291 downwards.
CCTGTTTGATTATTCCTTTTGTGTTGAACCATAACGCTACGCACGCCACTGCGCCCAATATCGCTACTATACGGAGTATTAATGAGACTGTTTTCATATTTTTTAAATTTTTCCCGAACTATTTGCTATAAGCTGAATATTTTTAAAATTAACGCCTAAACCCATAAGCATTATTTTCACAAAATACGCCACTTACAAAATTACCTGTCAAATGTGTCAACAACTTAAAAACAATTTCCTTACGGTTTTCAAGCTTAATTTTAGCACAAATTTCATCTAGGCTTAAAAGAGCTGTATTTTCAGACAAAACTGCCAAGATTTTGCGCTTAATTTCAAGAATCTCTCCAGCCGCCTTTTTGCCTGCCTCAACCCCAGGCTGATGATAGGCGTTTATATTTACAAAACTTGCGTAATAGCCTGTTGCCCTGTCAAAAAGAGCAATCAAAGCTGCAACTGAAACTGCCGAAACCTCTGAAACTGTGATAGTTATAGAATCTCTACCCTTTGCGCTTAGGGCCTCACGAGTACCTAAAAGGAATGCCTGCAAATAGTCGCCACTTGTGATTTTGTCTTCAACCTCTATAGATTCACCCACTCTGTCTTTTAAAACTTCAATAAAAGTTATAAAGAAATTGTTAACGCCATCTCGCAACTGCTGAACATAAGCATGCTGGTCTGTAGAACCCTTGTTGCCATAAACGCTGATACCCTGCTCTACAACTTTGCCGTCTAAGTCTAACTCTTTGCCCAAAGACTCCATTATAAGCTGCTGCAAATATCTGGACAAAAGCAAGAGCCTGTCTTTGTAAGGCAAAATAACCATATCTTTTTTGCCCTTGCCGCCAGTGCAATGATACCACATTAAGGCAAGCAGCATAGCAGGGTTTTTGTAGCAATCTTCCACCCTTGTAGCAATGTCCATTTGCGCTGCGCCTTTTAAGAAGGCGTCAATATCGATCCCCTGCAAGGCCGCAGGAAGCAGGCCTACCGCCGCAAATTCAGAGGTTCTTCCGCCTACCCAGTCCCACATTGGGAAGATTTCTATAAATTCTTCTGAACGTGCAGTATTATAAAGAACGCTGTTTAAACCTGTTGTTGCAACTGCATATTTGCCGAAAACTAAACCTGCTTTTTCGTACTTAATTTTTGCTTCAAGCATTGCATTTCTGGGCTCAGGAGTTCCGCCTGATTTAGAACAAATTAAAACAAGAGTTTTGTTTAGCTGACCTTCAAGTTTTTCAAAAACAAAGTCGTGCCCATCTGGGTCAGTATTGTCTAAAAAGTAAAGCTTCATCTTATCTTTACTTGGACAAGACAAAGCCTCTGCAATAAACTGAGGCCCTAAAGCAGAACCGCCTATGCCCACGCAAAGCAGATTTTCAAACTTTCCGCCCTCGCCCTTAATTTCGCCATTATGAACTTTTTTGGCAAAATCTTTAATTTTAGAAATGCAGTCTTTAATAGTATCTTTAAGCTCTGCATTAGGGGCTAATTCTGGCGCACGCAGCCAGTAATGGCCAACCTGACGCCCTTCGTCAGGATTAGAAATTGCGCCGCCTTCAAGCTCTTTCATGTCATAAAAAGCTTGAGAGATTTTTTCTTTCATTTCATCAAAAAAGCTTGGCTCAAAAGCCACTCTGCTAATATCTAAAGCGAAACCAATTTCAGGTAAATCTAAGTAGTATTTTTTAAAACGTTCCCAATTCATAAGTTGTAAAATATTCGTTCTTTAAGCTCTCTATACTGAGCCAGTTTCATTCCTTCTTCAAGCATTTATTTTCATTTTTTGCCCTATATAAAATAAAAAAATGGAAATTCACATAAAGCCCTTTAATTTATAAACTCTCAAAATTTTTGTTTTGGCGCAATAAGTTTGAATGAAAAAGCAGGCTTTCAGTAAACATTTAGAAACGAACTTATTCGTCAAAAGCATTCGCCTAAACTAATAAAAACGTCAAAACACCTGTCAGACGAGGCTTTAAAAGTGACTTGCGGTAGGAGCGTATTTTAATACGTGACTAGTGCAAGGCACTTTTAAAACGCAGTATCACAGGCGTTTTCACGTTTTTATATTATGATGTCGATGTTGCCGTCCTCTGATATGCAGATTGCCATGCAGGCCTCTTTGAGCGCTTTTCTGGACTCTACATATTTTATTGCAGAGTTATAGCGTGCGCCCCTGCCTGCATCGCCGCTTGTTGTGACAAGCCCATCCAGTATTGTGCCTATTGAATAGCAAACGCCATTGGGGCTTATAAGTATTGCCCCGTCTATTGGCGTAAGGCTGCTTAAAATATGCGTTGTTAAATGAATCGGGACTATTGTTGTGGACTGCGGAGCAAGGCGTTTAGATTCTTCTTTTGCCTTTTTTGAAATTACTAAAAGAGAGCCTTTGCGTTCCTTAGCTGCAGTTTGAATCAGCTCTACCAACCTATCTAGCGTGCGCTCTGTTTTTATTTTAAAAACTTTTTTAATGGCCTCTGCAAATTCCGCCCCCTCAAAACTTGTACGTGGCAAGCGTGGTATGCCATGCGCAATTACTATTAGCGGTTTGCCTGCATAATTTATGCTCCATTTATTGCTGCCCAAAAAATTTATTGTAAAATTATTTGAAGATTTTGATATTTTTTTAGGCACCCTGCACAAACCAAAAATTGTTTCGCCATCTGTATGAAGCGCCATTCCATCTTTTGTGAGCTCTAGAAGTTTTCTTGCAGAAATTATATCTGACAACTTTAAATTGCCGGAAAATTTCACAGAGTGCGTAATAGAAGCTTCATCTTCAGGAGCAAGAATTACGGAGCCCCTTGCCTCTGCCAATTCATAGCCGGAGCGTGAAATGCCTGTGCATATCATATACAAATTATTTATCCAAGAAGACTGAAATTTTTTAAGAACCCTGTATGCAACCTCTGAAACAAAATTTCTGCCTGCCTGCTGCAAAATAACATCTAAGCCAAAATGAAAATTTGCGTAATCTACATTTTCTAAAGGCAAGTTGAGCTCTACCCTATGTTTTTCTATGAATTCTAAAATTAAAGAAACCATAAAAGATGGACTTAGGTCTACTTCCGATTTTAACGCAGATGTTTCCAAAACAGGATATTTAGAAAGCAAAGTGTCGTCAAATGCAAGGCATACAAAGGCAATATTGGCATCTGCCTTGCTTGGATTAGAAACAAATACCTTTAAATTTTTAGGCAGCGCAGGAGACTTTTTAATAAGCTCTAAAACCGCATCTTTTAGACTAAAGCTTTTTGCATAATACGCAGTGATATCAGAAAAATCCAAAGAAAATGCCCAAGAATCCTTTGCTGCAATGGTCTGAACGTTGATTGTTCCCGTTTCAGGAATATTAAGTTCAAGCAGAAAAACCTCTGGTTTTGCACGCTTGTCAATGTAGGGCAAAAGAGAATCCGCCCTCTTTTGAGTTTCCTTCAAAAACATTGTTCGCTTAGCAAGTACCTGAGCTTTTAAAAAATCCATACACTAAGCTATTGAGCGACTATTTAAAATTGTCAATAAAGATGTTTTATTGTTGAAAAAAATATGCCTTAAGGCTTTATAGACAGAATGAAAGACTACTCTTGGATAGCAGAAAGAAACGCCGGAATACTTGCCCATATATCTAGCTTGGCATCTAAAACAGGCATTGGCAATTTTGGAGAAGGCGCACTTAAGTTTTTAGAATTCTTAAGCGAATGCAAAATGAAGTATTGGCAAATCTGCCCTCTTAATCCAACAGGTTTTGGAGACTCTCCTTATCAGTCTTTTTCTGCCTTTGCAGGCAACACATATTTTATAGATTTTGAAGAACTTTTTAATGCAGGACTTTTGGACGAAAGCGACAGGCAGCAGCTTTTAGCACTGCCTTCAAATTATTGCGATTTTGGAAAAATCTATCAGACGCTACCTGCGCTTTTAAAAAAAGCTACGTCAAACAAAGACATAGAAAAGAAATTAAATTATAAAATTTCTTTCAAAAAGTTTTGTGACGCAAACTCTTTTTGGCTGGAAAACTACGCTCAATTCACTGCCCTAAAAGAAAATTTCAATGGCAAAATCTGGAGCGATTGGGACGATGAATTCAAATTCAAAAAGTTCAAAAAACTAGATGCCAAAACAGAAGAAACAATCTTAAGCGTAAAATATGCTCAGTGGATATTTTTTAGCCAATACGCAAATTTAAAAGCAAAAGCAGCAGAACTTGGCATTGAAATTATAGGCGATATGCCAATATTTTTATCTTACGATTCTGCCGATGTTTGGGCCTCTCCGGAACTTTTTGATTTGGATAAAAATCTTAAGCCAAAAAATGTCGCAGGCGTTGGTCCTGATTATTTTTCACCCAAAGGCCAGCTTTGGGGCAACCCTCTTTATGCGTGGAAAAAAGAAAAAAAAGCCTGCTACGCATTCTGGGAAAAACGCTTGGCAGAAGCGTTTAAAATGTACGATGTTTTGCGCTTAGACCACTTTAGGGGCTTTGCAGATTTTTGGGAAATCCCCGCAGATTCTAAGGACGCCTCAAGCGGCTCTTGGCAGTTAGGCCCAGGCTTAGATTTCTTTGAAAGGATGAGAAAGATTTTCCCTACCCAAAAATTTATTGCAGAAGATTTGGGGCTGCTTTCAGATGTGGCAGTAAAACTTTGCAAAGATATAAATATACCAACAATGGCAGTCTTGCAATTTGCCTTTGGGGGTGATGCCTCTAACCCATATTTGCCTCATAACATAAACCCAAATATGATCTGCTATACAGGCACGCACGATAATGACACTACGCTCTCTTGGTATGCCAAAAGCCCTGAAAAAACTAAAGACCACTTTAGGCGTTATCTGGCCACAGCAGCAGAATCTGCAAACTGGAGCATGACACTTGCAGCCTTCACAAGCGTTGCAAAAATTGCAATAATTCCTATGCAAGATATTTTATCTTTAGGCGAAAGCGCAAGAATGAATACGCCCGGCGAAGCCGCAGGCAACTGGCAGTGGCGCATGACATTTAATCAGCTGGAAGACGCAAAAAATAACACAGCAAACTATTTGTATTCTCTTTGCGAACTTTCAGGCAGAGCACATAAAATCTCAAAAAAATAAGTGTATGAAAAAAATATTATACCTGGCATTTTTATTTTTTAGCTTTCAATTTTTGTTTTCTCAAACAGACACTGCCCCTGTTGTTTCAGAGACTGTACCTCTTGTTTCAGATGCAGAAATTGCAAAAGCACAAACAGAATCTCAAAAAGAATTGAATGAATTTAACAGGCGCTATTTTGATTCTCAAGTAGCAATGAGCAGTCTTTCAGAGCGCCAAAAAAGTACGCTTTATTCTATCACAGACTTGGCTGCAAAAGCACGTGCAATAAGAACTCTTACTATTTCTAACGAAGTTTTAGAGCTTTTTAAAATTACTGAAGACAGATTTGACGGCACAACTTTTACTTTGTCTGACTATGCAATAATTTCTACACTTGTGCTGCTTTTAGTTTATGGGGTTCCAGCATTTATCTTCATTAAAATATTTTTATTTTTTGCAATAAAGTTTTCTAATTATAAGCACATAAATTTTTTGGGCAGAACATTGGACACAATACGCCTGCCCATATTTTACATAATCAGTTTTTATGCTCTTTATGTTTCATTTTGGCGTTTTGCGCTTCACTTGCAAATTTTGGAAGCATACGACAGAATTTTTATGGTGATTTTCCTTTGGCTAATCACTTGGTTTATTTTAATTCTTTTTGATTTCTTTTCTAAAAAAGCAGAAAAAGCCGCCAGCAACAAAATCAGTGCCAGAGAGGTTTTAACTATTTTTAGAAAAATTGTGCGCTGGTCTATTATTGGCTGCGCAATTTTGGTAGGGCTTGCAAAATGGGGCGTTGATGTGGAAAAATTTATGCTCTCTTTGGGCATAGGCGGCGCTGCTTTGGCATTTGCTTCTAAAGACACTATTGCAAACTTTTTTGGTTCGCTCTCTTTGATTATGGATACCCCATTTAAAATTGGCGACAGAATCCAAGTTCAGGGCAAAATAGACGGCACTGTTGAGGCAATAGGTATGCGCTCAACAAGAATAAGAAACTTAGACAACACAATTTCAATATTGCCAAATTCTTACTTGGCTAACGAATACATCATAAATGTTTCACGCTGGAAAAAACGCAAAACAACGCTTAGCGTGGGTCTGGTTTATTCTACAACGCCAGAGCAAATTAAAAAAATTGTTGCAGACATCAGGCGCATGATACTTGAAGATAAGGCTGTGGATCCTGAACTTGTAATGGTATATTTTAATCAATTTGCAGACAGCTCTTTGAATATCAATATCACTTATTTTACAAAATCTTTAGACGGTTTTGTGCATAACGAGACTATTCAGCGCATAAATTTGGCGATTATTGAGATTGTAAGCAAAAATGGCTCTGATCTGGCTTTCCCGACAAGAACTTTGTATGTTCAAAATAATACGCTTGCAAGTCCGCAAAAAAGCTAGAGTATTTTGGGCTTTTATATAAGTAAGCACAGTTTTAATAAATGGACAGTTCCAAGATAAGAAATTTTTGTATTGTAGCACACGTAGACCACGGAAAGACAACTCTTTCCGACAGGCTTCTTGAACTTACAAGCACTATAGCCAAACGCAATATGCAAGACCAACTCCTAGACTCTATGGATTTGGAAAGAGAACGTGGCATTACAATTAAGGCTCATCCTGTGTCAATGATATACAATTACAAGGGTGAAGATTATCTTTTAAACCTTATAGATACCCCCGGGCACGTAGACTTTTCTTACGAAGTCTCACGCTCTCTTGCAGCCTGCGAAGGCGCACTTCTTTTGGTAGACGCAGCGCAAGGCGTTGAAGCGCAAACAGTTGCAAACGCAAATCTTGCAATGGGGCAAGAGCTTACTATCATACCTGTTATAAACAAGATAGACTTGCCAAGTGCTCACCCTGACAAATGCCTTAAGCAAATTGAAGATATTTTAGCTATCCCTGCCGAAGAAGCAATTTTGGCAAGCGGAAAATCGGGCATAGGCATTAAAGAAATTTTAGACGCTGTTGTAGAGCGTGTGCCTGCGCCTCGCTGGGTAGACTACCCTAGTTTAAGAGCCCTGGTTTTTGACTGTATGTTCGACACATACAAGGGCGTGATTTGCTATGTAAGAGTATTTTCCGGAGAACTAAAAGCGGGCGATGAAGTTATGATGATGAGCACAGGTATGAAAGCTGTCATCAAAGAAGTTGGGCGCTTTAAGCCTACTATGACAACAGAAAGCAGTTTGCCTGCAGGCTGCACAGGCTACATGGTTGCAAACATTAAAAATGTTTCAGACGTTAAAATTGGCGACACTATAACTTCTTTCTTAAATCCTGCTTCAGAAATGTTGCCAGGCTACAAAGAAGTAAAGCCTATGGTTTTTGCAGGCATTTACCCTATCGACACTGCAGATTATGAGAAGCTAAAAAACTCTCTTGCAAGATTGCAGTTGAACGACGCAGCTTTAGTCTATCAATCAGAAACTTCGGCGGCTCTTGGCTTTGGCTTTAGATGCGGCTTTTTGGGTCTGCTTCACATGGAAATTATCCAAGAGCGCTTAAGGCGTGAGTATGATTTGGATATTATCTCAACCTATCCTAGCGTTGTTTATAAGCTCATCACAACAGACGGCACTCATTCAGAAATAGACAATCCCATCCACCTGCCTGATCCTTCTGTTATAGACAAAATTTTTGAGCCCAAAATTAAGGCAAAAATTCTTATCCCAAGCGAATCTATTGGCGATATGCTTGCGCTTATTGCAGAAAAACGCGGCTTTTGCGAGCACACTGAAACTATAGACGAAACTCGTGTAATTCTTACCGCAGATTTGCCTTTAAATGAAATTCTTATAGACTTTAACGACAGGCTAAAGAGTATCACAAGAGGCTATGGCAGCATGGATTATGAGATGAGCGAGTATGTGGAATCTGACCTTGTTCGCTTGGATATTTTAGTTAATTCTGAGCAGGTAGACCCATTTGCGTCTATTGTACACAGAGACAGAGCAGAATCTAAAGGCCGCATACTTTGCGCAAAGCTCAAAGACATTTTGCCCAGAGAAATGTTTAAGATAGCAATTCAAGCTGCAATTGGCGGCAAAATTGTTGCCCGTGAAACAATAGGCTCTTTTAGAAAAGATGTGACAAGAAAGTGCTACGGCGGCGACATCACAAGAAAAAAGAAACTTCTTGAAAAACAAAAAGAAGGTAAAAAACGAATGAAGCAAATCGGTAAAGTTGCAATTCCTCAGGAGGCCTTTATCGACGTGCTAAAGTCGAGCACATAATTATGGCAAGCAAGAAAAAATCTGCAAAATCACTTTTGTCGTCAGCTTTAAACGTCTATAATTACAGGCGTGATGTGATATCGCTTGAAGACGCAAATTTGCTTAAAAAGCTTATTCACGAAACAGAAGAAGCCTTTGATAACAGCAAAACGGCAGAGTACGAAAAATTGGCCGCAGTTTTAGAAAAACACATGCTTAAATGCGGTGGCAAAATCTATCCTTGGGGCTTTTGGACAGACAATGTTGATGTGGTTTTGGTTGCGGGCATTTTGGCTTTAAGCCTGCGCAGTTTCTTTTTTACCTCAATGCAAATACCTACAAATTCCATGTACCCAACGTATCATGGAATGCAACCTCATGTTTACAGTGCCCATGAAGAAAGCCCCAATTTGTTTGGCAAGATAAAGAATTTTGTACTTTTAGGCGCTTCAAATTACGTTTTTAAATCTCCTGAAAATGGCGAGGTTTTTGTTGAATTAAACGACATAGAAGGCGGCGGCAGATACAATGGGCTCTTTGCCGACGAGGTGCGCCCTTCAAAATGGCTTGGTGTTTTACCCTCAAGAGAAAAAGTGCTTCGCTTTTATCAGAACAATAAGGCTTACGAATTTACATTTCCTGCAGATTTTTCTATAGAAACTGTGATGCAAAAAGCCTATCCTTTTGGAGTCAGAGATAATGATTTTTCATCTTATTATATGGCGATGAAAAATTCCGGAAGAATTTTAAGGCGCAGTGGAAAAGTTTTCTTAAATCTTGGCAGTTTTCAGATGAATCAGAATGTTTTAAATTTTGATATTTTATGCGGCGACACTCTGCTTGTAGATAAATTTACATACAATTTCCGCAGTCCTAAAGTTGGAGAATCTTTCGTTTTTAGAACAGGCAAAATTGAAGGCATGCGCCGCTATAATAACGGAGAGCTTGACGACAAGTATTACATTAAACGCCTTGTAGGGCTTGGAGGCGACACTTTAAAAATAGACGGCACTACGCTAATAAGAAACGGAGAGCCCATCAAAGGTTCTGCGGCATTTAATATGAATGCCCAGCAAGAGGGCGACTACTGCGGTTATAAGGCTTTTGGCGCATTAGAGTCTGGCAAGCTTATAAAAGTTTCAGACAAGCACTACTACGCCATGGGCGACAATTCTGAAAACAGCCTTGACAGCAGATTCTGGGGCGACGTTCCCGAAAGAGAAGTTGTAGGCAAGCCCCTGTTGGTATTCTATCCTTTTTCAGAGCGTTGGGGGTCTGCAAAATAAATTTTGTTAAAAGTTTATAAAAAAGTTGAAGTATTTTAAAAAAATCACTTTATTAGTAAGATAAGTTAAAAGAAAAATTAATGGCTAATCAATATCAGAGCAACAGCAATTATCAGGGCGGAAGACCAAATCCGCAGTTTAATAAAAATAAGTACAGTGGAGGCAAAAATTATGGCCCACGCAGAAATGAGCGCATACGTGCTCCTAAAGTTCGTGTGATTGGTCCTGATGGGTCGCAGATGGGAGTAATGTCCTCAATAGATGCGCTTGCCGCCGCACGCAGATACGGGCTAGACTTGCTTGAAGTATCGCCAAATACAGAACCGCCTGTTTGCAGAATTTTAGATTATGGCAAGTACTTGTATGAAGAATCTAAAAAACAAAAGTCAAATAAATCTACTGCTGCAAAGGTCAAAGAAATTAAACTTCGCCCGCATATCGACAGGCACGACTATGAAACAAAAATGCGCAATGCAGAAAAATTTTTGTTCTCTGGCAACAAGCTAAAAATTACTATGATGCTGCGTGGGCGTGAAATGGAATTTAAAGACGTCGCATTTGATATTGTTAAGCGTGCAATTGCAGACTTAGCTCACATGGGCCATGCAGATTCAGAGCCAAAACTTATGGGCAGAAATATCTCTTTAACAGTTTCGCCTGTTCCTCAGAAAAATCGCAAGCTCAAATATTCTGGCGAGGATGATGAAATTCCTGAAGACGATTCTGACGAATCAGAAGACTCTGAAGATTAGGAAAACCTAAAAAATGGGAGAGGATGTTCAGGAAAATAAAACACTAAATTTTGCGGATTCTTTGGATTCTGAATTTTTAGATTTTTCTGAGCAAAAAAATTCTTCTGACTTTAAAAGTTTTTCGGCATTTAGTTTGCCTATCTCAAGAAAGGTTTTTTTTAAACGTCTTGGAGCATTTTCTCTTTTAACTTTTGCTGCTCTGCGTTTAAAAGCTTTGAGCATAAAGGGAATTGACTATATTTCAATTTCAAGAGTGGCTAAAAGGTTTGGCATGTCTTACAAAACTTTGGAAGCCAAAAAAAGACAGGCAGTCTATTCCAAAAGCATTAGCTTAGAATTTACAGTTCATAAAAGAGACATCAGCATAGCGGGCCGCAAGGTCTGGCTTGGTTTTCCGATTGCAGAGGCAGACGGGATGCTTTATGTTTCTGAAAGCGATTTTGAAAAAACTTTAAGCCCTATTCTTTTTCCAAACATAGAAAATAAAATAGTTCCGCTTGCGCACATTGTTATAGATCCGGGCCATGGCGGCAAAGATGTGGGGGCATTAAACACAAAATTAAATACAAATGAGAAGACAACTGTCTTAGATATTTCTCATAAGCTTGCCGCAATTTTACGCACAAGAAACTATAAAGTTACGCTTACAAGAACTACTGATGTTTTTGTAGACTTGCACAGCCGCCCCGTACTGGCAAATAAATGGGGCGCAGATATGTTTTTATCCATTCACTGCAATGCAGCCTCTCCTGTTGTTGATGGGGTTGAAACCTTTGCCTTAACGCCTGCAGGGCAAAGTTCTACAAACGTAGCCACAAATCTTGGCGACAAAAGCGCCTGCACTGGCAATAAATACGACGCTTGGAACGCACTTTTGGCATTCTACATTCAAGGCGAAATTTCTGCAGCAACAGCATCGCCCGACAGAGGCGTAAAGCGAGCAAGATTTGCAGTTTTAACAGATATAAATTGCCCCGCAGTTCTCATAGAAACCGGCTTTATTTCAAATATGCCAGAGGGCAAAAGACTAATGTCAAACGACTATCGCCAAAAGCTTGCCAAGTCTATTGCAGACGGGGTTACCCGCTACCAAAATACTATCGATAGATTGCGTGGCAGATAATTTTTTGCAACATGAATTATCTTGTATATTTTTTACCACTATGCGCAGCAATGCTATACGCATTTTCTGCAATCTGCACCAAAAGGGCACTTGAATCCGGCGCAGGAATTGCACGCACATTTTTTATAACAAACTTATTCACAGTACTTTTTTCTTATATTTTGCTTTTGGCTTTGCGCCCTGCAGCCCCCGCACTTTCAGAGATTATGCCCTCTCTTATTTGCGGAGTTCTTTTTTTTGTTGGACAAGCTATGATATTTTGCTCTATCAGGCTTGGCGATGTTAGCATACAAGTTCCGCTGCTTGGGATGAAAGTAATTTTCGTATCAGTATTAGTAGTTATTTTTACAAAAACCGAAGCTTCAAACAGGCTTATTATTGCCTCTTTAATCACTATGTTGGGCGTTGCTTGCTTGGGGTTTTCCCATGTAAAATTTACAAGGCAAGCGTTGTACACAATATTTTTTGTAATTTTTGCGAATTTGTCTTTTGCATCTTCTGACTGCTTAATGCAGTTAAAAATGTCGGACATAAATCCATTTTGGTTTATGGCAATAATGTACAGTGTTACTATGCTTTTGTCGCTTGGAATTATTCCCTTTTTTAAGGCTCCGCTGCGCACAATTCCTAAAGAGAGCCTGCCCTGGTTTTTGATGGGTTCTTCTGTTATGGCGCTTCAAGGGTTCCCCTTAGTTATTGCAATTGGAATTTATAAACTTGCGGCACAGGCAAATATTATTTACTCAACAAGAGGTCTTTGGAGCATAATTTTGGTGGGCTTTGCAGGCAAACTTTTGGGGCTAAAAGAAAGCGCTGTAAGCAAACGTCTTATGCTGCAGCGCTTAGCCGGCTCTCTTTTACTGCTGATTGCAGTGGCAGTGGCAATTGCGTAGTTACTTACCAAACTTTAAATTGTACCTGAATCCACGAAAATATTTTGCCCTGTAATAGAAGCCGATTTTTGTGAAACTAAAAACTCAACTGTATGAGCCACAGATTCTAAATTTGTAGGCAATTTTAAAGCTGTGCGATTATAAATGCGCTGGCGTTTTTCGGCATCTAAAGAGGCGCTCATATCTGTATCCATAAAGCCTGCTACTATGCAGTTAGAGCGTATTCCTTTTTCGCCCCATTCGCGCGCAGTGTTTTTTGAAAAAGCTTCAACTGCGCCCTTGCTTGCAGCGTACATTGCAAGCCCCTTGTAGCCTGTATGAACACTCACAGAAGATATGTGCACTATGCTGCCTTTTGTAGAATTAAAAATCATATTTCTAATTGCATATTTTGTTAAAAGCATGGGCGCAAATGTGTTTACTTTGAACATAGTTTCAAGCTTTGCAAAGTCTATGTTAGATACAATGTCGTCATATGCAATGGCCGCATTATTTACAAACGCATCAAGCTTAATTTCGTTACAAATAAAATCTTTGCTGAATATTTTTTGCACAGCTTCTTTAGGCTCAGATAAATCTGCAGAAAGAAAAAACAGTTTCTTAGGATACTCTTTTTCTAAGATTGCAAACAGAGCTGTCCTTTCCCTGCTTACCGCATAAACAGAGGCTCCCGATGCAAGCAACGCCTTGCAAATTTCAAATCCCAAACCTTTTGTTGCACCAGTTAAGAGTATATTCATAGTCTTTTTATTTTTCCGCTTTTGGTTTGCTCAAGTTTTTCTTCAAATTCTATTATTCTGGGAATTTTAAAATTTTCTAATTTTTGAGCAAGTATTTTCCTAATCTCTTTTTCTGAAAGTTCTGAGTTTGAGCGCACAATTTTTGCGCATAAAATATTTCCCAGTACAGAATTTTTTTTACCAAAAACCAGTGCGTCAGAAATTCCATCCATAGACTTTAACACAAGCTCTATCTCTTCAGGATTAACTTTGTACCCCCCAAGATTGACTTCTAAATTTTTTCTGGAAACAAAGCGAAACTCAGACTCATTCACAAACTCAACTAAGTCTCCCGTAAAATAAAAATCATCCTGCAGATTAAAAGTTTCAGACTCGCCTAAAAGACTTTTGTGCAGGCAAAGTTCGCCATCAATAATTTTTATTTTTCCGCTCAAATTTGCCGATATTTTAAAACTGTCAGAGCTTGAAGCAAATATGCTCCCTGCCTCAGTTGAGGCATATATATTTTTAATCTTTGCATTAGGGAAAATTTGCCCCACCTGTTTATAAAGCTCTGCGTCAGATTTCTCTCCGCCAAAACTTATATTGGAAATCTTTGGAAAAGTTTTTTCTTTGGGAAGCAATAGCCTGTAAAATGTAGGCGTTGCAGAAATATGCGTTACGGCAAATTTTTCTATTTGCGCATAAATTGCAAGCCTTGGTTTTTCAAATAAATTCACCAAAGTATTGCCATTAAAAAACGCCTGCAAAAACAACTGTAAACCCGCCATATGAGAGACATTGTAAGCAAAACCCCAAACTGCAGATTCATATTTTTTTGAAATCTTAACATTTCTTGCAAGTGTTTTAATGCTATGGAAAATTTCTTTTGGACGCCCTGTGCTGCCAGAACTTAAAAGAGAGAGTTTTGACTTTGAATTTTTAACTGCACAAATAAGTTCTTCTAAATTTTCAAAATGTTTTTTGCTTAAAAATTTTTGCTCACTTAAAGCAGACATTTCTAAATTCACATCATTTGCCAAAGCTAAAACCAAATTAAAAATGCAATTGGCAAAATGACTTTTTTTAATACTTTTTGAAGCAGACGCAGAATTTACAAATGCAAGCAAGTCTGCATAGGTAAATATAAAATCTTCATCTGCCAAAAAAATTTTAGACATTAGCTTAGATTCAATTTTTTTAAAATA
>JAVBSE010000223.1:0-9942 GCA_031547315.1 Opitutales bacterium | reverse complement strand
GTTCAACATCTATTGCAATGCCGATTTTTGGATTCACGCTGTAAGACGCTGTCCAAGCGCCTCTGGTTCCTATTTCTTCTTGAGAGGTTGCAACTGACGTAACTTTAAAATCTGCATTGCCGCCTGCTAAGCTTATGCGTCTTAGCGCTTCAAAAGCGCAGTAGCAGCCAGCTTTGTCGTCAAAAGCCCTTGCAGTGTATCTTGTGTTTGAAAGCTGTTCTAAGGGATAATCAAAAACTGCGCTGTCGCCAATTTGAATTAGTTTTAGCGCTTCTTCTTTGTTTGATGCGCCAATGTCTATCCAGATATTATGCGTTTCAGGAACGTCTTTACGCTCTTTTGCGTCTATTAAATGAATAGCCTTTTTGCCTGTTACGCCGCGCACTATACCATTTTTAGAAAGTATTGCAACGCGCCTGCCAGAAAGCATTACGTTGTCGTGCCCGCCAAGCTGGTCAAAAAACACAAAGCCGTTTTCGTCTATAAAGCTGACGATTAAGCCAATTTCGTCTATATGCCCTGCAAACATTAAAACGTTTTCTGCATTGCCCACAGATGCAAAGCGGTTCCCAAGAACGTCTTTTTTAATGTCTGTAGCAAAAGTTTTTGCAAAGTTTTCCACCAAGTTTGCAGCCTCTGTTTCTTGGCCTGTTGGCGACTTTGACTTCATTAAATCTGCAAAAAATTTATCTATTTTAATATCACTCATAAATAAGCTTATCGTAAAATTTTCAAAAAAAATGCACCCTTAATTTAAATAAAAAAAGGATGCAGTTAAAGTTAACGCCAATTATTCCGGACGCAGCTGCTTCATTGAAACGCCCAAAAGCTTGTAAGCAATAGCGCCAAGTTCGTACTCTGAACCCTGAAAGTGGAAAACCCTTTGCACATGAATTTGCGACTTATTAGGCTCTAAAGCAAGCGCAGGAGAATATGTTGCTGTTTCATAAAAACGCTCTGCATCAAAAACACCTTCTTTAGGTGATCCATTATTGTAAAGGCTCACAGCATCGCCATCAAAAAGCGTATTTGTTCTGCGCCAATTTGCAGGAAAGTATTTTTTAGATTTTTCCGGCGCAATATAAGTAATGATAGTAAGGATATTTCTGTGCGCATCGTAAGAGCCCATTATTGCTCTTGAGCGTTTTGGATTCATATTAACTTCGCCAACCTTTGTACCATCTAACCTCATACGCACGTAAGTAGGAAAAATTGAAAGTCTGTCTGTGCCCAGGGTTTCGTTATAAGTGTCTGTAATTATGTTGCCAAGCTTGTCGCCAACATTGTATGGAATAAAGCCGTAGGTGGATTTATTTGCATGAAAGCAAGACATAGAAGCAATTGTAAGGAGGCCGCTTTCTTCTGTCCAGGCCTTAGAGCCTGTGTTTGTAAGCTTATTTAAAGACTGAAACGCTACGCATTTAACAGACTCAGGCACTTCAAGACCAAGAATTTTTACAGCATTGTCTTTTGAAATAAATGAAATTTCACGCTGGGCTTTCACGCTAAAAGCTTCTCCTTTAATATTAGAAAAGCTTAGGTCTTTTTCAAATTTTGCCTGTTTGTCTGAACGTGCTATCAGTGTCCAAGGCTCGCTGCTTAGGCCTGCGGGTATGTGCCAATTTTCTCCTATATATATAGAATCTTTTTGGAAGAAAACAGAAAAGTCTGTGCCTTCGGGACCAATCCAAAACCTGTCTTCGCCGCCATAAAGATTTTGGAAGGACTCTGGCTTTTTGTCTTCAATAAGTTTGCGATTTATCCAGCCCAAGCTATAGCCTGTGTTTCCGCCTAAAGTTGATGTCATTACCCTGCCCTGAAGTTTTGGGCTTATGGCAACAAAGCTTTCGCCTTCGCCTATAACTATGCAGTCTGAATTTTTCTGAAGAAAGTCTAGGTCCATACCAAACTTCCAAGAGTCTGCCTCAGAATCATGCCTTGTGCCTTCTTCAACCACGCCGCAAGATGTAAGATATAATCCCGACAACGCAGCAAAAAATGTAAAAAGTTTTCTCATATTAGCCCCTTAATTTGCCAGAATATGCAAAGCTTGCAAACATTTTTTCAAACTTAATTGGGCACAAATACAAAAGGTCTTTTTTTCATAAGTACTAGGGACTCTTAAACTTTACTATAATTTACTGTTGACTTTTGAAAGCTTGTTGCAAATTTTTAAGATTGTATGAAAAACAATGTACTATTAGTTCTCAAACGTATAACTGAACTATTTGTAAGTGTTAGGGGAAAAGGGAAAACAAATCTTAAACTATACTCACAAATAATTCCTATATCTGCTGCTGCACTGCTTGCGGCGCCTGCACATGCTCAAAGCACGAATAAGGTAGAAGTATCTTCGGGCTGGGAAATGCAAGATGCCACAATTGTGGAAAAAGAAGCCAAAAGTATTGGTTGGTATAAAGAAAACGCTGCGCAAGTAAGCCAAGAAGGCGAAGTTCTTTCTAAGGCAGATTACAAGCCGCAGGCAAAGTGGTATCCTGCTACTGTTCCTGGAACAGTGCTTACAACCCTTGTTAATAACGGAGTTTATCCTGAGCCTTTGTTTGGCGAAAATAACAGGCCGGAAAAAATCCCTGAAGAGCTTTGCCGCAAAGATTGGTGGTATCGCACAACAGTGGAAGTTCCCGAATCTTACAAAGGCAAGCTGGTTTGGCTAAATTTTGATGGCATAAATTATGCCGCAGACATTTGGGTAAACGGCAAAAGAGTTGGACCTATCAAAGGCGCATTTATCAGAGGTATATTTGATATTACAAAATTTGTAGAAAACAAAAAAGAAGCTGTAATAGCTGTGCGTATATCGCCCCAGCCAAACCCCGGCATTCCTGCCGAGCACTCTATGGGCACTTTTGCACCTTGCGGCGGCCGTGCACGTGTTGACGGACCCACATTTGGCTGCTCTGTCGGTTGGGACTGGATTCCCGGCATAAGAGACAGAAACAGCGGCATTTGGAGCAAAGTCTACCTTACAGCAACAGACGCTGTTATTGTAAAAGACCCATTCATTACTACAGACATTAATCTTCCAAAGCTAGACGAAGCCTTTGTTAATGTTCAGGCAACTGTTCAAAACGCTACAGAAAAAGCTCAAAAAGGCGTGATCAAAGGACGCATCGGAGACGTAGTTTTTGAAAAGCAAGTAGAGCTTAAACCTTGGTATTCTGCTACTGTAGATTTTACTTCTAAAGAATTTCCTCAGCTAAGATTTTTAAAGCCAAAACTTTGGTGGCCAAATGGCTTGGGCGAACCTAATCTTTACACTTTGCACCTTGCTTTTGAAATAGATGGCAAAGAATCTGATGCCCGTGACGTAAATTTTGGCATACGTAAAATTACTTACGATATTCCTGACTCTAAAAATTTGGCACTAAGCGTCAATGGCGTAAGAGTATTCTGCAAAGGTGGCAACTGGGGCATGGAAGAAGCTCTTAAGCGCATTTCTTATGAGAGGCTTGATGCCCAAGTTCGTATGCACCGCGACGCAAATTATAATATGATAAGAAACTGGGGCGGACAAAGCACCAGTGATGCGCTTTATGAATTATGCGACAAATATGGCATACTTCTTTGGGACGAATTCTTCCAGTTTAATACTGCAGATCCTTTCGATACAGATTTGATGATGGCAAATATCAAAGACAAAATTTTGCGTTATCGCAATCACCCATCGCTTGCAGTTTGGTGCGGACGCAACGAAGCTACGCCTCCTAAATATTTGAACGACGCAATGCGTTATATGCTAATAGAGCTTGACCCCACACGCCACTATCAGGCAAATTCAGGTCACGAAGGCGGCTGTAACTCCGGCGGACCTTACGACTGGCAATCACCTATGGATTTGTACAAATTCTCTGAACTAAAAAGATTCAATTCAAGAGAAACTTTCAAAACAGAAATTGGCGCTATATCTGTTCCAACATTGGAATCGGTTCAAGAGATGCTTCCTAAAGAAGATCAAAATAACGTCACAAACAACTGGGGCGAGCGTGACTTTGCCGCAGGCGGAGGACGCAAATATATAAAAGAAACTGAAAACCGCTATGGCAAAATAGCAAATCTTGCAGACTTTGTGCGCAAAGCTCAGATGATGAATTTTGAGTATCACCGCGCATTGTACGAAGGCAGACTTGGCAAAATGTTTACGCCAACTCAAGGTATTCTCCTTTGGATGAGCCTTCCTGCACAGCCAAGTTTTGTTTGGCAGATAATTCCTTATGATCTTGAGCCTAATGCTTCTTTCTACGGAGTCAAAAAAGCTTGCGAGCAGCTTCATATTCAGTTTAACGAAACAGATGGCGGAATCATACAAATTGTAAATCATTATCCTAAAGCTGTCAGCAACGCCAAGGCAAAGCTAACACTTTATAATCTTGATGGCACAGTTGCTTTGCAAAAGTCTTACACTGTAAATGCCCCTGCATCTGCAGTTACAAAACTTGATGCTATTGAGTGGCCTGAAAACTTGTCTCAAGTGCATTTTGTGAAACTTGAATTGGGCGACATAAAAGGTAAAGTTATTTCAGACAACTTCTACTGGCGTGCAAAATCAAACAAGCCAAACGACTTAACCGCACTAGAGTCTATGCCGCAGGTTCAGCTTACAAGCAAAGCTAACGCACGCCTAGTCAACGGAAAAGCATTTATAGAGGTAACTCTTACAAATCCAACAGCAAATATTGCGCTGATGGCTCACTTGCAGCTGCAGGGCGAAAAATCTAAAAAACGCATACTTCCTGCATTCTATAGCGACAACTATATTTCGCTTGCTCCAAAAGAATCAAAAACAATCACTATTGAATTTGACGAAGCAAAGCTTAAGGGTGAAAAACCTGTAGTTCTTGTCGATGGCTGGAATGTTAAAGTTGCAGATGCAGGTCTAGTTGCCTTCAACAAAAATACAGACCTTAGCAAGTGGAAAAACACAGGCTTCACTTATGAGACTGAAAAGCTAGTTCCTCAAAAAGTAGTGCGTGTAAACTGCTCGGGCTATAATCGTGGAAACTTCTCAAAAGACCCTGGTTTCTTAGAAGGTTCAATGGGTTTCTACTTTAACTACATTAATGTGGATACTCCTAATGCAGCTCCTGAAATGGTGTACAGCACTGTGCGCTGGTTGCCAGCCACCTACACTTCTTTGATGGCAGGAAAGCCCGGTCAAAAATACAAAGTACGCTTGCATTTTGCAGAGTTGGATAAGAATACAACTGAAGGCAAACGTGTGTTTAATATAAAAATAAACGGCAATGTTGTTATTCAAGATCTAGACGTTTACAAAGAAACAGGCAGCCCATTTAAGGCTCTAGTAAAGGAAGTTTCAGGAATCGTGGCAGATGATGAAAACAAAATTACTATCCAAACTGTTGACGGTAAAAGAGGCGCTCCACAGATTTCGGGCTTCGAAATTATTCCTGAATAATTATTACAAAATTATTTAATAAAAAAAAGACGCAGAAACGAAAAACTTCTGCGTTTTTTTTATTTTCTCTCAGGGGCTGGTTTCGCCCCTGAAACCCGCAGCGAAGGCTAAGCCCTCGACGTATAGACAAATGCTTCGCATTTGTGTTTTACTTTCTAAGTCTATTGCGGTGCAGATTAAATAGCAGAATAAAGTTTATAAGTGTCGTGAGATTTTTTGTTTTTGTAGATAGTTTTTGAGAAGAATTCAAGTAGTAGATTTGATGGCTAAAAATAAATTTTAGATATTGTGCACGCCCTTGCTCTTGGGGACACGTATCGCCGCTCACACTTTAGAAAGAAAATTTTAGTTTTTCCAAAACTAATTTTCTTGTGTGAGCTAATCATACGCAGTGCGTATGATTACGATACGAGTCCACATGGGGGCTTATTCTGTTGAAGAAAACGTTTTGCAAAGTGAAATGTTTTTCTTGTGCGAGATAGTCTCTTGTTTTAATTTGCTACTCACAAAAATAGAATATCTATCGACCTTAAATGCTTGTTCCAGTTCTTTATCTGCACCGCAATAGACTTTAGAATTAAAAATATCATATTCTTCTTTCTAATACCATCTGTGTCCCTCTGCGTCATCTGTAGCTAATTAAAAATTAATCTCTAAATCTATTTTGATATCCAAATATAAATCAAAGACAATACACTTCAGTTTGTTTTATTTCGACTGATTCTTAATTTCAGAAAAAACATCAGTGAGATTATACACATAAATTATTCATAATAATTTATGTGATGAGAGAGGCGCTTGTTTTTAAACTATCGGAAACAAATTTAAGCAAAGCTAATTTGTTTCCGTTTTAAGTCTAAAACCAAGTGAAAGGCACTAGCTAACTGCTTGACTTCACAGCTACCAATAACCCAACACAAGTGCTTTGCACTTGTCTCTACGTCGAGGGCTAAGCCTTCGTTTGGGGTGCAGGGGCGAAACCAGCCCCTGCACAAAAACTCCCCACTTAGCTCACAAAAAAAGGGCGAAGATTCGCCCTTTTTTTAATTTTTTATTTAAAGCAGATTTATGTGCCCCAAACTTTTAGGAGAGTTTCGCCTATTTTTGCAGGTGTAGGAGAAACTACTATGCCTGCGGCTTCAAGGGCTGCAATTTTATCGGCAGCAGAGCCGGATTTGCCTGTAACAATAGCGCCTGCATGGCCCATTCTGCGGCCCTTTGGTGCTGTTGTGCCTGCAATAAATGCCGCTACCGGTTTTTTGCAATTGGCTTTAATCCACTCTGCGGCAAGCTGTTCGTTATTGCCGCCAATTTCGCCTATCATGATGATAGATTCTGTTAGCGGGTCATTGCTAAGAAGTTTAACAGCTTCTAGCATGCTTGTGCCGTTGATTGGGTCGCCCCCAATGCCGATTGATGTAGATTGTCCGTAGCCAAGGCTAGTTACTTGCCAAGCTGCCTCATAAGTGAGAGTGCCTGACTTGCTGACTATGCCTACTGTGCCGGGTCTGTGAATTTTAGCCGGCATAATGCCAATTTTGCATTCACCTGGGGTAATTACGCCCGGGCAGTTAGGGCCGATAAGAGTAGACTTGCAGTCTTTCTCATTAAGTCTTGCCTTAACTTTTGCCATATCGCGAACAGGTATGCCTTCTGTGATGCAGATAATCACGCCAACGCCTGCGTCGATAGCTTCTAAAATTGCGTCTGCTGCAAATGGCGGCGGAACAAAAATCACGCAAGCATTTGCGCCTTCTTTTTCTACAGTTTCTGCGATTGTGTTAAAAATAGGAACGATGTCGTCA
Source organism: Opitutales bacterium (assembly GCA_031547315.1). GTDB lineage: Bacteria > Verrucomicrobiota > Verrucomicrobiia > Opitutales > Intestinicryptomonadaceae > Intestinicryptomonas. Next base: position 2,703 of record JAVBSE010000223.1, on the reverse strand, counting down.
AACTTTTGACCACCCTTGCCCGGAGTTACGCCTGCAACAATTTTTGTGCCATACTGCATACACTGACGTGCATGAAAACTGCCTGCGCCACCTGTAATACCACTTACGACAACTCTTGTATCTTTATTAATTAGTACACTCATTTTCGTATAAATTTATTTTTTAACAATTTTGACAATTTTCTGAGCAGCCTCATCAAGAGAGTCTGCTGTTACAATTGCAATTCCGCTATCGGCAAGAATCTTCTTACCTTCGTCAACATTTGTGCCTTCTAAGCGAACAACCAAAGGAAGCTTAATGCCGCCAACATTCTTAATTGCGCCAAGAACGCCTGCCGCAATAATATCGCACTTCATAATGCCGCCAAAAATATTTATGAGTATACCCTCAGTACCTGCGTCAGAAAGCAAAATCTTAAACGCTGCGGTGATAGCTTCTTCTGTTGCGCCGCCGCCTACGTCTAAGAAGTTTGCAGGGCTGCCGCCATAGTACTTAATGATGTCCATAGTAGCCATTGCAAGACCAGCACCATTAACCATGCAAGCAATGTTGCCATCTAGCTTGATGTAGTTTAGCCCATATTTTGAGGCTTCAATTTCTTTTGCGTCTTCTTCATTTAGGTCTCTGTAGGCCTGAATGTCTGGGTGGCGATACATTGCGTTATCATCAAAAGAAACCTTGGCGTCAAGCGCTTCAATATTGCCTTCTTTTGTTAGCACCAAAGGATTAACTTCAACCATAGAGCAGTCTTTAGCTGCGTAAAGTTTGTAAAGCCCGTTAATAAGAACTGTGAACTTCTTCATCAATTCTTTTTCTCCAAAGCCCAAAAAGAATGCAAGCTGCCTTGCCTGATAGCCTTGCAAGCCTGTTTCAGGGCTTACTGCAACCTTCATGATTTTTTCAGGAGTTTCTTCTGCAACAGTTTCAATATCCATGCCGCCTTCTGTTGAAGCGATAATCATATCTTTGCCAGTTGCTCTGTCTAATAGAATAGCCAAATAGTATTCTTTGTCTATAGAACTTACTTCATTGAAATAAATTGTGCCTACTTTTCTGCCTGCGTCGCCTGTTTGTTTTGTGACAAGAGTATTGCCAAACATTTTGTTGGCAACGCCGAGCGCTTCTGCCCTTGTTACAACGTGAACGCCGCCCTTAAAGCCGTCTGTGAAAACGCCTTTACCGCGTCCGCCTGCGTGAATTTGGCTTTTGACAACAACTTTGTCGCCAGCAATTGCCGCAATTGCCGCCTCAAAATCTTTTGGGTCTGTAGCGGCAACGCCTTTAGGAATCGCCACACCATAGTTAGCAAACAACTCTTTAGCCTGATATTCGTGTATATTCATAGTTTTTATTATTTTTTAGAATTGGGCTTCCGAGAGTTTTAGAAACAGGGAAACAACAAAAACTAAAACGCTGTTTTATATTTTAAACAGGTTTCTCAATTGTTTGAGTGCTCTAAAACGAGTCGAAAATTTATCAACCCATAATTAAAATCATATACTATGATTAGACCTTGAATTGAAAATTTCAATGAAATTCTTTCTTTTTTTCATTTTTATTTCAAATTTCGCTTAAAATGAGGCTTTTTCAGCTATTTTTCAGAAAAATTAAAATTAAAAATTCAATATATTTCCAATAAAATCTGTATTGATTGATTTTTTTATTAAAATTACGATAATTTTAAATATGAAAAAACTTATTTTAAATCTGCTGCCCTATATTTTTTCTTTGTCCATTGGAGTGTTTGTTTATATTCTTACGATAGTATTTATTGAAGATGCCGGCATTAACAATCTAATGGTAAATATCGCATCCGGCCTTCTTAGCATTCCACTAATTTTTATAAGTTACGAGCTTGTAAAAAGCGCCTGCGACAGCAAATTAAACGGCACAATTTTAGAACACATAAATCAGTCTGCAAAACATTGTATGATAGGCGTAATTAAAGACCTACATCAACTTTTGCCCCCCAAGGCAGACAATTTAGAAGACTATTTGCGCCAAACAAAACACGAAATTAAAAAGAATCTTACTCTGGAAAATTTTGATATTTCACCATTGTTGGAGCAAAAAAATACCTTAGATAAACTGCTTGTCGGCAACAAACACATAGATTTAGTTCCACACGACGAAGTTCATGCCCTGCTTTCTGTGTCTCGTGAAATTGGGCTGCTTGCGTTGCAATTAAAAAAGAAAAACCAAGCAGATGATTTTTTATCTAACTCGGTTTTTAATTTACTTGCGGCAATAAATCGCTGGATTGATTCTCTTGAAGATGGCGACACTATTTCAGGCAGTCACTTCTTTGAGCTAAAAGACTTTGAAGAAGAAAGTTCTTAAAAGCCTTAAAAATTTGCGCAAAATTTTACTCCAGCCAGTCTAAGCCAATATCTATCCAAGCGCTTTGATGCACAAGTGCACCTGAAGAAATAAAGTCTAATCCTAGATTGGCAAGTTCAGAAATATTTTCCAAAGTGATGCCGCCTGAAGCCTCTGTCCAAGCGTTGCCATCCACAATTTTAACGCCCTCTTTAAGCTGCTCTAAAGTGAAATTGTCAAACATAATAACATCTGCCTGCGCTTTTAGAACGTAAGGAATCTGCTCTAGCTCATCAACTTCAACTTCGACTGCATAGTTAGGATTCATAAACTTGGCAAGTGCAACAGCATCTGCAAGACGTTCTGCTCTAACTGCGTTGCTTG
>JAVBSE010000127.1:0-4996 GCA_031547315.1 Opitutales bacterium | reverse complement strand
CTTTTGCGCTGATGATTTGATACTGATTTGTGAAGCCATCAAAAATCTTCCAAGACAAAGCAAGCCCGAAAGAATAATTGTTGTAAGGCGTGCCATAGTATCTGTCGTCAGTATAGTCTGTCCACTGAAGATCTGCAACTGCGCTGATTGACGGAAGCAAATTGTTTTCTGCTGCCGCCCTATCGTATTCTGCCTTCTTTAAATGCGAATATGCAGAGAAAACGCTTTGGCGTTCTTTAAGCGCATTTGCAAGAAGTTCGTCAATTTGTTTTTCTAAATCAGGACTTGAAGGAACTTCAAAATCTTCTGAAATTTTCAAAGAAGAATTTACTTCTATGCCTATAACTTTTGCAAGTTCTGCACGCTTTTGCTCTACGCTTGCTTTGGCTTGCTCAATAGAAAATTCTGCATTTTTAAGATTTGCAAATGCTCTTAGTTCATCTTGCTTTGTGCCTTTGTCATTGTCTAAAAAGGCTTTTGCTGAATCGTAAGAAACTTTTGCGTCGTCATAATTCATCTGCGCAGTTTTAACTGAAGCTTGTGCGCTGTATAAGTCGAAATACGCAAGATAAACGTTTAAAACAAGTGTTTGCAAAGACTGATTGTAGTCAAAATTTGCAGCCCTTAGCGCTTCACGTGCAGATTCTGACTGGCGTTCACGCTTGCCAAAGTCGTAAAGCAGCCAGTTGATTTGAAGCGAAGGTCCATAACCTGTATCCCAAAAAGTGCCAACTGCGGCAGGCGACATACCTATCTGCCTAAGCTTAGTTCTGGAAACATTAGCACCCACTACTGCTGTTGGCAAATACTGAGAATCTACCTGACCCTTTTGGGCTGCATAGATTTTTGCCTGAAACCAGTATTGGCGTGTCATTGTATTGTTTTCCAAAGCAATATCAATTAGATCAGGCAAATTCAAATCTTGCCCCGCAAGCATTTTGTCTGAGGGAGGAACAGTAGAATTTTTGTCTAAAATTTTGTCTGTTGCAATCTGCTTTGCTTCTATGAAGTTTGTAGGCTTAGCCTCGTCAGGAGCCTTCCACATTCTGGAAGGTTTTTTTGCAACCTTGCTATCTACGCTGACGCAAGCGCCTAAAAACAATAAAGGCAGAGCGCTTAGTATTAGAAAATTTATTTTTTTCATAAAAGTTTTCCTTAAATTTCTGTACGCTTAAAGAAGCCTATTTTATCCAGAATATTTGTCTGAATCCAGTCCATCCAAATATATACCACAGGTGTTACATACAAAGTGATAACTTGAGAGAATATCAAGCCGCCTACAACAACCACGCCAAGCGGAATTCTACTTTCTGCGTCTGCCTTACCCCAACCAAGTGCGATAGGAAGCATACCCATAAGAGCAGCAAAAGTTGTCATGATAATTGGGCGGAAACGTTCCATGCAAGCCTCGTGAACAGCGTCTCTGGGAGACTTGCCCTCATGCTCTCTTGCAATAGCAAAGTCTACAACCAAAATGCCGTTTTTCTTAACAATGCCCATCAACATAAATAAGCCGATTGCAGAATAAACAGAAAGCTGCATTCCCATGTAATACAAACAAGCCAAACCGCCGATAAGCGCCATAGGAAGCGCAATAAGAACAGTTATAGGATGTATGTAACTTTCATACAAAATGCCAAGAATCACATACATAACAAAAACAGCAACAAAGAGCATAGTTACAATACTCTTAATCATCTGCGAAAATGAAACAGCTTCACCCACAAATTCGCCTCTGACGCTCTTTGGCAGAATCTGTGCGGCTTCTTTGTTAACCCACTCTATCGCTTCACTGATGGCAACTCCGTCTGCAAGGTTAAAGCTAATTGTTACAGAAGGAAAATTGTTTATGTGGTTCACAGTAACCGGCGCAAGGTTTAGCGTGCTTGTTGCAATTGCGTCGAAAGGTATGAGGTTACTTAGAGTATAAGGTTCCTGCGTTGACACAGTTGAAGCACGCCCGCCAAGCGGACTTACGGGAATGCCTCCTGTTACGGCAGTATCCGGATTAAAATACAAGCCTTCTACGTCTGAAACAGAACTGCGTGAAGATTTCTTTGCTTCTAAGATAGACCAATACTGATTAAAGGTTGTCTTAATTAAATAGAAGTAAAATTTTGCATAAGTGTCTCTGAATACAGAAGAAAATACTTCGGCAGAAACACCTAGCATAGAGGCCTTTTCTCTGTCTAAATTTAAAAGCACCTGAGGATTATCAAGATAAAGGTCGGAATTCACAGAGCTGAAAACATCTGCACCCTTCATCTTCATAACGCCAAAAAGCTGATTGGCAGCTCTGTAAAGTTCGTTCTGATCCATGCCTCTTAATGCGTACTGATACTTACCAAGAGTATTTGAAACAGCACCTGTAGAAACTTTCAATGTTGGCTGCGGAGTAAGCGGAAACACTACGTCAGGAAGCAGCATACCCTTTTGCATTATGGCTGCAGAAGCCACATTTATAGGCTGGCGGGATTTTGTGTCTTCCTTAAACATCACGCCAACTATGCCCATGTTAGAGCTTACAATGCCGGAAATACCGGAAATCAAAAATGCGTTCTTAACGTTAGGATCTCGCTTAAGCATTTGATAGAGGTCTTCTTGAATACGCCCCAATTCTTGCGGAGAATTTTTTGTAGAGCTCACAAATGCGCCCATTGAAAAACCGCTGTCGCCGTCGGGGAAAAGCGTTGCAGGCAAATTTTTAAAATACCAAGCAGAGCCGCCCAAACAGCTCACCACAATTAAAAAAGAAAGCACGTGGCGATTCAACATCCAACGCAATGTAGGATTATAAAATTTTAAAAACGACGCTTCAATATGATGAGCCATCATTTCAATTTTTGTCCTGTCTTCCTTGTCTTTTCTTGACTGCAACAACCTAGCGCACATAAGAGGCGTAAGCGTAAGGCTCACAAGACCTGACATCAATGTTGCAACAATAATAGTAATTGAAAATTCAAAGAAAACTCTGCCAATAATCCCGCCCATAAAAACAAGGGGCAAGAACACTGCGGCAAGCGAAAGTGTCATACTTAAAATAGTAAAACTGATTTCTTTTGCGGAGGCAAATGCAGACTCAAGCGGACTTTCTTTAAAGTCTTCCATTCTGCGAACAGTATTTTCAAGAAACACAATAGCGTCGTCCACCAAAAAGCCTATCGCCATAGTAAGCCCCATCAACGAAAGATTGTTGATAGAAAAGCCAAAAAGCTTCATGAAAATAAATGTCAAAACCAAAGAAAATGGCAGCGCAATTGCAGGAATAAGAGTATCTCTTACACGTCCTAAAAAGAAGAATATCACCAAAACAACAAGCACGAAGGCAATAAGAATAGTTTCTTCAACGTCTGCAATATTGTCTATAATAAGAATAGAGCGGTCGTAAACTTTTTCTATGCTCATAGAAGAAGGCAAAGATGCGTTAATTTCTTTTACCTTCTTTAAAATATTTGCAACTGTTGTTATGGCGTTACCCGATGCCGTTTTACGAACTGCCAAAATAACAGAGCTTGTGGTGTCTTTATCATAGCCTTCCACTTCGCCAAGCCAAAGCGATTTATTAAGAGTATCTGCCTGCAAAGCATCAACAATCTTTGCAACATCACGCAAATAAACAGGAACCCCGCCCTTGTAAGCCACTACTATCTTCTCATAATCCGAAGCTTTAGAAAGCTGTGTTTGAGGCAAAAGCAAAAATTGATTGCTGCCGCCATCTAGCTGACCCGCCCCATACATATTAGATGTGCGAGACAAAGCTGTGCGCAAATCTGTCATAGTAATGCCAAGACTGAAAAGCTTATCCATATCAGCCTCTACCCTAACTGCACGCGGAGAAGCATAAATATCTACCTTAGAAACGCCTTCAATCATGCTTATCTGCTGCGAAATTTCGGCAAAAGCGTATTCATAAAGGTCGCCCTCTGTCATAGCTGTGCTTAATATCGCAAAGATAATCATAGGGGTGTCATTAGGATTATCTTTTGAAAAAGACGGAGGCGAAGGCAAGTCTACAGGCAAATTGCCCATGGCACGCTGAATTGCCGCCTGCACGTCGTTAGCTGCGGCGTCAATGCTCTTTTGAAGATTAAACTGCAAGACAACTTGCGTGCTTCCAAAAGAGTTTGTAGATGTAATCATCTCTATACCCTGAATCTGCATGAACTGCTGCTCAAGCGGAGATGCGCAGTTTGCCGCCATAATAGACGGGTCTGCGCCAGGATAAGAAACGTTAACTTGAATAACAGGATAGTCCACCCCAGGAAGGTCATTAACAGGCATAGCCTTGTATGAATAAATCCCGAATAAAAGCGCAGAAAGCGCAAGCAGCATAGTCATAACCGGACGCTTAATAAAAATGTCCGATACAGACCCTTTGGCTATTGAATTGTCGCTCATATACTTTTAGCTTAAAGTTTTATTTTGACTCTGCTTTTTTTGCAGGGCCTTCAGCCTTGCTTTCAGCAGGAGGATTTTTTGCCGCAAGCTTTGCCTTGTCGGCAGCTTCAAGCTTTGCTTTGCGCATCATAATATCTTTCATGAAATCTTGCATTGTTGCAGGGTTTATTGGCTTGCTTTCCGCATCTAAAGGAATTCCGTTTGACATTGCCGCATAAGCATAAGCGCCGTCTGCAACCTTTAAGTGGCCAATGCTAACTACAAACTCACCCTTTTTTACGCCCTCAACCAATTCAAGACCATCGGGGAAAATTTGAATATCTTTTACAGGTGCTTTGCGAATCTTGTAAACAAGCTCGTCTTGTTTTTCTGCAACGTAAACAAAGCGCCCTACAAAATCGCTTTTAATTGCAATTTCAGGAATAAAAACGCCGCCCTTTACTTCTTCCATATTTAAGCGAACTTTAACAGACTGATTAGGCCAAAAAAGCCCGTCTTTATTTTCTAAAACGCCACGCAAAACTATTGTGGCAGATTCATATCTTGTTTTGTTTTCAAGTATAGAAACTGTAGCCTTACGCACTTTTGTTTTAAAACC
>JAVBSE010000025.1:0-31619 GCA_031547315.1 Opitutales bacterium | reverse complement strand
TTAGAATTTACTCTTGGCGCAATTTCGTCTGAAACAAATGGAATCATCATATTGCCATTGTTGCCTACAGGAGTTGTTTCAAAAGAAGTTTTGTCGAAAAATGTCCAATCTACATTCACCTTAGCCTTTATGCTTTCACGTGCAAGAGAGCCGTTTCTAAAGCAAATTAAGCTCATAAAACCGCCTGCAGGATTGCCAAAAACGTGGCCGCACATATCCGGGTCTGTCGACAAATTTTTCATTGAAGCAAAGAAAGTGTCTGAGGTACCAAGGCTGATAGCCGCAGTAGCGTCTGCCATAGCGCCCACACCTACAAGGCTTGAAGGGTTGTCGCCTGTAAAGAGCACAACTTTTGCCTCAGGATTAAAGCCATATTTCTTCACAAAATAAGCAGAAACTTTGCCAGCAATATTGTGCGAAGCCTTTACTTCAGGAAGTTTCTTATCCAAATCAGGAGCAATGGCTTTTAAAATTTCTGCATCCCATTTTAGGCTTTCAAGATTAAGCATATTCATGCCTGCGCCATCGCCAAAATCTATAGCTGCGTCTGCGCCCGCCATTACAGAACAAAAGAAAGAGCTGACCAAATGAACACGTGCAGTTTCCGCATAATTTAGGCTTTCTTGCTTATAAAATTTGCGTATCTGAGAACCTGTAAAACGCTCAATAGCGCCAGAGCCCGTGCGCTTAGACATTTCTGCATTGCCGCCCAAAGCTGCGGCCATTTCGGCACACTCTGCGCTAGTTGAAGTGTCCATCCAAATAGGTGAAGTTTTGCGACTAAGCACAGGCGCAAACTGCACTGAAAGTTTTTTAGAAGCGTCTAAATTCTTAAGCACGTCAAAGAACTTTGAGTTCAAATAAACGCTGCCATGCTGCTGGCCGGAACCGCTTATGCCAACTACGTCTTCAAACTTAAAGCCGGCATCTTTCATCTTAGAAAAAAGCATATCCAAAGAATCCAGCCACATAAGCGGGTCTGCATGAACCACAGAAGAATCTGCATTCGCCAAATAACCTGACGGAGACTTATATTCCGGCAAATCTGCGCCAAAATTCACATTTAAGGAAAATACGACTTCTCCGCTTTCAACATTAATTACCAAGCCGCTCATAGACTGAGTGCTTGCGTCTAAACCTAAGAATAATTTACTCATAAAATTTTTGCCTATCCATAGTGCAAGTTTTAAACTATTTGTACAGCCAGAATTTCTTGCTCTTTTCCTGAAATTTAAGCGCCTCTAAAGAAGACGAGCTCACAAATCTGTTCACAGGGGCGTTTTTTCCATAACCTGTAATCTCTTGCCACCAAATTTTGGAGCCTGTGTGCTTGTTAAACAGACTCTGCGCAGACGCCTTTGCCGATGAAAACGGATTCTCTTTGCTATACTGACAAGCAAGCGTCATCAAATAAAAACTAATCTCTGTTGGGCGCAGCTTATCCCAGTCTGTAACAATTACATATACGCCTTTTTTGCCATTATCTAAAGTTTTAACAGAATAATCTAAACCTACTATGTTTTTAGACTTTAAGTCTCTGGCTAAAATTTCAGGAGCCACTTTTTGGTGCGTCAAAAACCTGAAAGGATATGGGCCCCCATATCCATGCTGAAAACCGCCAAGCTGACAGCCCAAACCTGTCATAGAATAGCCTATTACTGCGGCAAAAGAAGGGATTGCAGGGCTTGTTGGCGTCCACTTTAAGCCTGTTTGCGTCCAAAGCATATCTCTGCTCCAGCCACCCATTTTTATGACCCTAAGCTTGCCCTGCTTTCTTGCTTTTTCAGAAATTTCAAGCCAGCCTTGCGTATCTTTTGCCATAAGCGCAATCTCTGCAATAGTAAGCCCATGCACATAGGGCGCAGGAAACATACCCACATAGCTTTTAAATTCCATATCTAAAATTGGACCGTCAACCTTTAGCCCGCCAAGGGGATTTGGCCTATCTAAAATAACCACCTCTTTGCCGTTTTCAAAACAGGCTTCAAGCGTGCGCAGCATACAGCTTACATAAGTGTAAGAACGAACTCCAATATCTTGCAAATCAACAACCATTACGTCTATGCCCTTAAGCATTTCCGGGGTAGGTTTGCGATACTTGCCATAGAGCGAATATACAGGCAAATTTGTACGCTTATCAATCCTATCGGCAACAGGAACATCTGCCAGTTCGTCCCCATAAATGCCATGTTCGGGGCCATACAAAGCCCTTAAATTGACAAGCGGAGTCTTATGAAAAATATCTACAGTAGACCTGCCCAAGCAATTTACCCCTGCAGGGTGCGTAAGCAGCCCCACTCTTTTGTTTTTTAGGGGCTCAAAATTCACACTCTGCAAAACATCTATTCCCAAAATCACTTTTGCTTGCCCAAAAAATGCTATAAAAAATAAAAAAAGGGCAAAAAGTGTTTTAGTAATTCTGTTAGACATAGTACTATTTGTTTAATTCTTCAGAATTCTTTGGCAAGTTTATTCTAACGCTGGATTTGTTTGCAAAAAACAAATAAATCCAAGTAGAAATAGCCGCACAAACAATAGAAATTATAAGGCCTCCGCTTAAAACAGAAAAAATAATGTGCCAAATTGTGGATAAATCAGTTTCTGTCTTTAAAAATTCTATGAATCTTTGCTCTTTAATTGATTCATAAATAGAAGAGAATTCTATTCCAAGCGGCGAACCTCCAAAAAATCTAAAAATTGCATCGCCAATTTTATACTGAAAATATAAAATAAAAGGTATTGTTACAGGGTTTGTAGTCCACTGAAGCGCCATTGCAATAAGCGCATTGCCCCTTAAAGGTATGCACAAAATAAATGCGGAAATCATTTGAATGCTGTATATTGGAATAAGCGCAATAAACCAGCCAATCCACAGACCTGCTATAACACTGCTGCGCCTGAATTCCCAAAGATAAGTACGTTTTCTGGCTGTTGCCGCAAAATATTTTAAAATCGGATACCTGTGGATATTCGATTTTCTGGGCATAGGACGCATTATTTTTTTTATAAGGCGTATGCGTTTGTAGCGTTTTTGACGCATTTCTTCTGTTTCAATTCTTGTCATCTCATTAAAAATTAAGGGTTTATAGAATCAGATTTATCGGCAAATTCAAGCCAAGATAAGAAAATTAAATATATTTAAGAAATAAGGGAACTTTTTTAAAAATCAGCTTACTATTATAATGAGAAAAAAAATTAAAATTTATATTAAAAAAAGTGAGACAGTTTGACCACATGATGAGACAAAAAAATACCTGATTACTCTGGGCTCTAAAGCTCTGTTTAGCTCCCAGAAAGCGATTATCGGGAGTTGAAATGTCTGGCACAAAAATTGCATAAATAGATATAGTAAAGGTAAGTTATGAAAACAAAAATTTTAAATAAGAATCAAAGTAAGTTAATAGTAAAGCACTATCCTTTGGTTCAGAAGCTTGTAAATTCAATACGTAATCGTCTGCCTTCACATGCAGATTTGGACGAGCTTCACTCTGCAGGCGTTGGGGGTTTGGTTGACGCTTCAATTAAGTTAGACCCAAAAAAAGCAGATTCTTTTGGCGCTTATGCCTCAATGAGAATACGCGGCGCAATTATGGACGAGCTTAGAAAACTTGACTATATGCCACGTTCTGCACGCCAAGACGCAAAACTTATCAGCAAAACAAGAGACTCTCTTGAGCAAGATCTTGGCAGAGAAGCCACAGATGAAGAACTAAGAAACAGCCTAGATCTTTCTCATAAACAATTTGCAAAAATTTTAAGACGCACGCAAAATTACTCTTTTATGTCTTTGAATGACGATTCTTCAAAAGACGGCGAAACACGTAATTTGAGTGAAATTATCCCTGACGAAAGCGCACTTACAGCAGTAGAAAAAATTGAAAAACGTGAACTTTCAATGCTCTTAAAGAATCGCTTGCACTCTCTTCCTGAAAAGCAGCGCCTTATCATAGAACGCTATTACTATGAAGAGAAAAAGCTTTCTGAAATAGCTGCAGAGTTTAATGTTAGCGAGGCTCGTATCTGCCAGATACACTCACAAGCATTGTCGAGCTTGCGCACAAAGTTCCGCAACTAGACTTAGAAGAAACAATTACAAAAAAGACTGCATTTTGCAGTCTTTTTTTGCACGTTAATTTTAGTTTTACTTTCGCATTTCTTGTGCCTCGCCCAAATCTAACTTACCTTGCGTTGCTTTGAATACTTTACCTTTGCTTACGCCATTTTTGTTATAAGTATCTACTCTAAAATAGTAGTCTTTTGCCGCTTTATTAAAACAGGAAAGCGTAAGTTTTTCTGCATCTGGCTTTTGATACTGAACACTCAAATGCAAGGCGTCAGGAGCCACTCCATAGTGTATCATATATCCTTGCACATTTTTAATTGGGCTCCAAAAAATACTTATATTTCTGGGGTCTGATTCATCCCTTATGGCTTTTACATTTGATACAAACTCTGGCAACGACCCTTTGGCACTGCCAAAAATTCGCAAATCTCTTATTGCAAATTTTCCAAGTTTTGAACCATGCACATTTTCAATTTTTACGTATCTGGATTTAATTGGCTTTTCAAGCTGAATATAATCATGCGGAACACTTGTTCTATTATCACTTTTATCAAGAAGTATCTGCCAAGATTTTCCATCATCAGAAACTAAAATTTTGTAAGCGTTGTAGTCTTCATCGATAGCCTTTTGATCAATGTCTTGCTCTGCAAAATTAATTTGAAGCGCATTTATTGTAGAGATTTCGCCTAAGTCCATAGAAAACCATTCAGACTTATCAGAAGTTTTTGCAGACCACCAAGTGCGGATATTTTCATCAGAGGCATTTTCTGGCGTAAAATTTCCCAATGTGCTGGAAGCCTCTACCTTTGCATTTTTGCTTAAAATATTCCACCCCATTAAAAGAGTATCTCCATCCTTTCTTTTTTTATTTGGCATAAGCAGTGGATAGTCTCCAAATTCTGTTTGCGTAAACATCCTGCCTTCGTCGTCAAAACCTGCAGGAAACAAACCTATGCGGCGCTCAAAACCTGCATAAACTCCAACCCACATAGTACTTACGCGCCACCAATTTCCATAAAAATCTTGAAAAACACAGCTATGCCCTGTGCTGTTTACAAAACCGCCTACCTTCATTGAAGCAGTTGCATAATCAGTTAATTTAAAATCTTTTGTAGGGCTTTCAGACACCCAAACGCTGTCGCTATACCAAGGGCAGGCTGTTCCGGGATTTGAATTTTGCAAGTAATACTTGCCCTTATATTTTGTCATCCAAGCGGCCTCTTGCATACTGTCTTTACTTACAGTATTCAGCTGAGGTTTTGCGGGCGGATTGCGCCTGATTATTCTTGCAGTGTCAAGCGTTTCAGGTTTATTCCAATCAGAATAAGGATTTTCATATTCTTGTTTAACCTGATAAAGTCCATAGTCCAAAGCATCGATATTTTCAGGCGTTTTTGTTTTGGGCGTAAGCTGATTTTCACTGCCCCTGATAATGCTGAAATCTTCTTTTTTTAATTCCCTGACACTGTTTTCAAGCGCCCCATAATAGTTGTAAAGTTTTCCGTCGTCATCTAAAAAATAAGCAGGATCGAAACCTGAAAATGTTTTTTCTGAAAAAATTTCCCAAGACTTAGGGTCTTCAGGATTTTTAGTTCTGATAACATTCTTATCATCTAATCTTGCATAATAAATGTAGCCGTCTATTACGACAAGCCCAGGAGCATAAGCCTCGCCTTTTTTGTCTAAAATAACGTCTAAAATATGCTTAGGGAATGGCAAAGACTTCCAATTAACAAGATCTTCCGAAACTCTGTAAACATAATTTCCGCCTGCATATAAACTGCAAAAAAGATAATATTTTCCATTAAAAGGAACAATTACAGGATCTGCGGCAGTTCTGGCCTTTTCCCCAAAAGGCTGATAATCTATGTTCATAGGATTGCAAAATGTCTGAGGCTTTTGTTCAGTACAAAATGCAGAAATTGAAGCTGCAGAAAAAAATGATACAATCGCAATTCTTAAGTAATTAATTCTCATAACAGACAATAACTTTCAAAGAAAAAAGTATCTTTTGAAAGTTAGTTTTAAAATTACTTTTTCTTCATAATTTTGCAAGCTGTATTTTAAAAGTACTCAAATTGGCAAGCTTGCAATTTGTGTACTTTCACAAAAAACTGTTCCAGCTAAGTCAAAAACAAAAGCTTATTAGTAGACAGCAAATTTTGGATCTAAAGCAAAGTGAATAATTGCAAACAAAGAGCAGATAAACCACAAAATAAAACCTGCAATTGCAATTACCTTGGCTTTTGCATTCAAACTTTCTGCATTAATAATATCTCCTGAAGCGGCAGCCTTATTTGACTCTATAGAGCAATACAAGCTCCATAATCCAAGCGGCAAACAAAAAAAACATGCCACTACCGACAACACAATAGAGTTATTATGCACATACTTGTAAGATGAAACGCTTCTTACTTTGTTGCGACTACCCTCTTTCACATACCTTCCCCTGTGAATTTTTCTGGAAGAGCTTGATCCCAAAGAAAGCGATGATTCAGAATTTTCTGCAGCAATTCCACCCTCAGACCTATGTCTGGAATGCCTATGAGACCTATGCCTTCTAGACCTAGAAGACGTATGGGCCTGCAAATTTTCGTCAGAATTTGAAGAAAGTTCTGAATTAGTGCGTTCAGAAGACTCAGGATGCAAGTCAGACTTGCACCTGCCACAATAATGACGTCTGCTGCTGTTAACTGCGCCGCAATTAGGACAATTCATAGTAATAGAAATTTAAATGAGTGTAATACTAGTGTTTTTATCGATGGAAAAATAAATAAACAAATAGGTCAAACAAATAATTCCAAACAAAACCCGCTTGCACTTGACAAAGCAATTAAAAACAAAAAGATGTGAATATAACTCTCTGCAGTGTACGCGACATGGCAACAGGAGTTCGCAGCCTTAATGATTATAAATAGGGAGCTTGACTCGAGAGAGCATGGATGTCAGGCCGCAAATGCGGAAGACAGAAGCGCTACCGATAGCACCCACCTGGTTGTTAAAAGGCAGCCGGAACCCCTACCCGCCAGACGGCACAGGTGGAGATTTTCTTTTTTTAATGATTTTCCCATTTACCACTCATCTTGACGATGAGCTTTTACTTTTTCACTTAAAAAAAGAAATGATACCTAGCTTAAAAGTGAATAGATTGCGTTTATTTTGCAATTTTTTTGAGATTAAAAAAAGACTTGCACAATAAAATAAAGTCTGCCTTTATTTTGGACTTTCGATTGGGGGTATAGCTCAGTTGGTTAGAGCACTTGCATGACACGCAAGGGGTCTGCAGTTCGAGTCTGCATACTCCCACGAAAGAAAACGCAGTTCGCAAGAACTGCTTTTTTTGTGAGCGAATGTGTGTAGACGAACACACAAGTTTACGAAGTAAAGCTTGTGGGTAGAATAAAATGCGAATGCATTTTACCCGAAGGGCGAGAACAGCGCGCATTGCCCATTCGGGCAAGCAAGTGAGCGAGTTCAAAACTGCACAAGCAGTTCGACCATCGAGCGCAGGCGAGATGGGAAGCTTTGCGAAATAAAATGAAGCAAAGAGCCGAGCGAAGCGAGTGCCGAGACACGCACCACTGTGCGTGCGAGTTCAATCTGCATACTCCCACGAAAAAACGCAGTTCGCAAGAACTGCTTTTTTTGTGTGTGTGCGAATCTTCGAAGAAATACATAAACAATTGCAAATCATGTATTAAAATTCAAAAGACGCGCAGGAAAATCCATGCAGTTTTTAGGATGATACTTTGATGGGCGCACAGAATTTGAAGTCAAAATTGAGAAAATCCAATCTTTAGGAATGGAATTTTCTCCATAAATTGCACCCAGTAAAGTTCCACAAATAGCAGCATTTGTGTCAGTATCTCCACCTTGCTTTATTGTATCTAAAATTGCATCTTCAAAAGATTTTGCATGAAGCATTTGCCATAGCGCATTGTGAAACGCAATTAAAACCCAGCCCATGAGCGTCATATAATCTTTGGGTTTTTCGTGCTCTGCCAAATTAATACATTTTATTATCGATTCATCCGCAACAGTCTCAATCGCTTTTTCTTTTAGATATTTATATAATTCTTTTGGGCATTGAGTTTCTTTTATTGCCTTGCAAAGTAGGCTTACAAAAATTCTATTTACTTGAATACAGATTTCATTTGGATGCGTTATAAATGCATCTAATTCGGCAAACTCTTCTGCGAGTTTTGAGTCTGGCAAGCTTGCTGCATAAATTCCCAAGGGAGCAATACGCATCAACGCCCCATTTGCCTGAGTTTCAAAATTAGCATCCCCTACATTTAAAGCACCCGCAATTGTAATTCCGCAATCAATAGGATTTGAACGATACCACTTTTGATATTCAGCAAACGCAGATTTCTGAGAATAAGATTTTGATTCTAAAATCGATAACGCAAGAGCAATTGCCATTTCTGAGTCATCTGTGATTTGCCCACTTACATGATTCATATCAGGATTGGCGCACATTTGCCTTAAGATTTCAGCAGGAATTTTTGAAATATGCATAGATGGCAGAAATTCATAAGGACACCCCAATGCGTCGCCTATCATCATACCGAGCCATGAACCATTTGCTCTGTTAATAATAGAAGAACTAATTTTTGTGTTTTTATCAAAAGACATTTCCATACACACGGATAATTATCAAATTTTAATATGCAATTTAAATTAAATGGCAAACTAGCTTGATATAAAAAGCAAGTATAAACAAATCAAAATACCTAAGTCCCAAATCTATATCCTCAAAAATGTTCAACCCAATAAAAGATTCTTTAAAAATTTGAAGATTATTAAGAGCAATTTAATATGAAATATTTTGCGTATTAACTTGACAATCCTATGATAACAAGCAAAATTCTGCGTATTATGAAAAAAGACAAATCCATAAACGAAAAGATAAGTTCGACCTCCGCTATTGATTTGGCGGCAACAATCAAGCGTATGCGTCTTGCGCAAAATATATCACAAATTACGATTGCAAACAACATTGGAATTTCCTTAAGAACATATCAAGAGTTTGAAAAAACCGGCGAAATTAGACTCATGAAATTTATTGAAATTTTGCGTATGCTTGGTGTGTTTTCGAAGTTTACTGATGCTATGAAGAACTTAGATGCTCCAACTACCATTAAAGAAGCTGAAAATATCGCAAAAAGACGTGTCAGAGCACGCAATAAAAATCTTACAGAAAATACTCCTTTGTTAGGTTTAAGCTTAAAAGAAAAAGCAAATGCAGAAGCTCAAAAACACTTAGAACAAAGTTTGCTATCACATTTTAAAAGAAATCCGCCTAAAGATGAATACGCAAAAGAACTTAATAATATAATGTTAGACACCATCAAAGGGAAAAAACCTTATCTGGTTCTTCAAGATGCTTCTAAAGAAAAAAATGATAAAAATTTGTCTCTTAAAAATATTCAAAGAAAAAGTATTTCTAAAATACAGTCTTAACAAAAAATCAGACATTAAAAAAATAAAATTTAATAGGTATGAAAAAAGATAAATACATTAATGTAAAAAAACTTAATGTGTCGATTTATGGCAACGAAATTGGCATTTTACAAGACACTGGCGCTGGTATCTTTTTTACATATTCACCTGAATGGATAAATAAAGGTATAGAACTTTCGCCATTAAATTGGCCTTTACGTGCTCTAGAATATCCGCCCACTAACGATACAGAATTGCAATTGCCCGGTTTCATTGCAGACTCACTACCTGATTCTTTCGGCAAAGATATTATGATGAAATATTTTTCAGAAAAAGGCATGCGCAATCCCAATTATTTAGATTTGCTTTCAATTGTAGGAACCAGAGGCATGGGTGCGCTAGACTACATACCTGCAAATGAAGATTCTAACAAAGAACAGTTTGAAGTCATATCTAAAATACAGTTGTGGAGAATTGGAAAAGAGGCGCAAAATATTGTGGATAAATTAAATAACAAAATGATAGACCCTATTTTATTAAGTGATGGATCTTCTATTGGCGGAGCTCGTCCCAAAGTAAGAATTGCAATAGATACCAATAATAAAATCTACCCATCAACTGCATCTTGGATTGCTCAAAAAAATGCACGTCAATTTATTTTAAAATTCGACACAAAAAATGTGGGTTGGGGAAGAGTTGAATATGCTTACTCGCAAATAGCAAAAGCTATTGGAATAAATATGCCTGAAACAAAATTAATTTCAGCCAAAAGTCCTGAACATAAAACACTTTGGAATTTTGCAATTGAACGTTTTGATTTAGACGTACAAAACCACTTACGTTTACATTACCATTCTGCCGCAGGTTTCTACAATAGATCCATTGCACCTGAACGCATTAATGGCGATTATAAAGAACTTTTAAATGCGCTAGATTACTTAAATGCTCCAAGTGCTGATAAAGAAGAGCTTTTCAAAAGATGCGTTTTCAATATTTATGCACACAATGTCGACGATCATTTTAAAAATTTTGGATTTTGCATGGATAAATTTGGTAAATGGCGTTTATCGCCAGCATTTGACCTATGCTATACCGACCCTGCGCAAGACTGGGTTATAAGTATGGGCAGATGTACAAAACTGCTAGGAATAGCGCGTAACATTACACGTAAAGACATTTTAGAATTTGCGGCACATGCAAATATCAAAAAGACAAAAGCCACAAATATTATAGAACTAACTCGTAAAGAATTAGGTAAATGGCAAGACTATGCAGAAGAATCAAAAGTGCCAAGCAATCTCATAAAAAAAATTGGCACGCACCTAAAAGAAATAGATGATAATTTGATTTAAACTTAGGCCGGTAAAAGCATCTTACCCTGCTACATTGGCGTCAAGCTGCACTTTTATACAAATCTTAACTTATCACTGCCTTTAAGTTTCCACATCCAGTTCGTAGCATTGCATGGTGTGGGCTTCGTCTTGGCCGCTTAGGGCAGACTTATAGCTGAAGGTCATTTCAGAGTTTTCTATTAGTCTTGTGCCATGTTTTTGCATGATGGCATTTGAATCTCTGTAGTTTGCGGGGCGCAGTTTGTCGCTCTTTGACGAAACTATAGACATATATGCAATTTTGCTGAGCCCTAGCTTTCTTGCCACTTTGAATGCCTCAGCCATAAATATAGGCAAAAGTTTTTTTCCTCTGTATGGGGCTTCCAAAATAACCTCACCAAAATAGAGATAATCTTTTGCATCAAGTTTAAGTTTGGCAAATAGTTCTTTAATTTCTGCAAACGAACTTTCAAGTGGAATTAGCGTACCCATTCCGCAAATGCGCTCTCCGTCAAAGAATGCCAGTGCGTAAAAGTCATTGCACAGAAAGTATTCGCCAAGATATGCCTTTTCATATTCAAGAGAGCCTTCGTAAAAATAAGGATACTCTCTAAACACATTTATGCGCAAACGTGCAAAATCTGAGATATATTTTTTTGCTTCTAAGGCACTTAAGCACTCTATTTTTAAACTATCTTTTTGCCAAACTGTCATAATAACTGAAAACTGATAAACTACTTATATCTTTATCAAGTTCAAGTTGAAAAAACATAGAAAAATCGCTGGCAGAATCGCTAAAATCATTTTTTTAATGAAATTAAAAGCACTTTTAAAGTTGACACTAAATAAGTATTTTTTTTATGATTTTTGTTTGTAAAATTCTGAGATTTTGCTTCTTAGACAAAACCACCTAGGTGTCTAAAAAGTACAAAACAAGATAAAATATTTCAAAAAATTACTAGAAACACTAAAGTGGACACAAAAAAAGAAGACCTAAATCTGAGCGAATGTGTTATTAACAGGCTTGTTAATCTGATTTCTCAGGAAGACGACTTTGAATCCATAGGTGCAGAAATGCTGCGCCTTATAGGAAAATATTTTAAGGCAGACGCTTCTTACGTATATAGATATCTGGATTCATCTTCAAATGATTTTGTACAGCTTTTTAACTGGGTGAACCCAGAATCTGCTTTAAAACTTACAGATGATACTGCCATAAGGCTTAATCAATTTGCCACGTATCGCAAAGATTTGCTTGCGCATAAAATTATTTGCTTGTCGAAAGATGAGTTAAATTCTGAATTTAAATCTAAAATCGCTTCAAGGCTGCTATGCGGAATATGGCTAGGAGAAAGGCTTTTTGGCTTTATTGGCCTTGACTACCTAAGCAGCAATGATGAATTTATTAAAAGCCTAAGTTCTGCAATAGACAACGTAGCAAAGCTTTTTGTAATAGCCTATAAACAGACGCATCAGGGCGACCAATTGCAAGACAGCGTGTCGCTATCAAGGCAAATTATGGACAATCTGCAAGTGCCCATTTTGCTGGTAGATTTGGAATACAAAGTGCAGGCGGCAAACCCTACAAAAAAAATTGGCGTTTATCAGCCGCTTTCAGAGCTGCTTGGCTCTTACTGTTACAACACTATTTGCAAGTGCGGCGCTCCTCCCGAATTTTGCTCTGTTACAGAAACTTTGCGCACAAAATTGCCTTGCCGCAAAGAATTTTCATTTGCAGACAAGCGTTTAATATCAACTTCGCAGCCAATTTTTGACCGCAACGGAGAAATGAAATATGTTCTTAGCGCAGACCTAGACGTTACTGAAGTAACACGTCAAAAAGAAGAGTTAGAGCTTGCTATAAATCAGGCAGAGGCTGCAAATCGCCTAAAAAGCAACTTTTTGGCAACAGTCAGTCATGAGCTTCGCACTCCGCTAAATGCAGTGATAGGTTTCAGCGAACTTTTGCAAAAAAACGACGTTGATGAGCATACTAAAAAAGACTACTTGCAATCTATAAATTTTGCAGGAACAGCACTTTTGAATTTAATAAACGACGTTTTAGACATATCTAATATTGAAGCAAATCAGATACTAATTGCTCCCACTAAAACTGACTTGGCAGATTTGTTAGATAAGATAACAAAAATTTTTGCGCTTAAAGCACGTCAAAAAAATCTTACGCTTTCGGTAGACAGTTCAGAAGTTAAAAATTTTGTCTATCTTGATAATCAGCGTATGCGCCAAATAATGCTCAACATTATTGGCAACGCCATAAAATTTACAGAAAAAGGCGGAATTACTGTTAAAGCCTCTTTTGTTCCTAAAGACAAAGAAAAGGGCCTGTTAACTATTATAATTACCGACACAGGCATAGGTATATCGCCAGAAAATCAAGAAAAGATTTTTGAACCCTTTGTACACGATTCTGTCATCAGAGGAAAGCATATTTATGAAGGTTCCGGACTTGGGCTAACAATTTCCAGAAGACTTTTAGACAAGATGGGCGGCACTATTGAGCTTGAAAGCGAAGCAGGCAAAGGCTGCACCTTCAAAATACAAATGGACGTTCAGTACGATGCTGAAAATCAAACAGCAAAGCAAAAAACAAGTGTATCTAAGCCTGAAAATACTCTCTTCTCAGACAAAGCTATAAGAGTTTTGTTGGTAGATGATGTTGCAATAAATTTAAAAGTTTTAGAAGCTACGCTAAAGCATCTTAACGTAAAAAGTGCACTTGCAAATTCTGCAGATGCAGGCTTGGTGCTTTTAAAAGAAGACAGCAATTATGATCTGATTATGACAGACATGTGGATGCCAAATTGCAGCGGACTTGAATTTGCCAATAAAATTCGCAACGAGCTAAAAATTACAAAAATTCCTATTGCACTTATTACTGCAGATACAGAAGTTTCTGATGAAGATAAAAAAGTTTTCGACTATATTCTTCATAAGCCAATCACAACAGAATCTATTGCAAATGTTCTAAAAGAGCTCTTGTAAGTGAGCTTAGCCTATTTATTTTTTAAGGCATAAAAATAAACAAAAACGCCCTTCAAAAATTTGAAAGGCGTTTTATTTTCATTTGGGGTGGATAACGGGACTTGAACCCGTGACCCTCGGAATCACAATCCGATGCTCTAACCAACTGAGCTACATCCACCATTAAATGAAACTACGAATAAAGATTGATTTTTTCATATTTGTCAAGGCATATAAATTTGTTTTTGGAAAAAATTTTAAAAAAAATATTGGTAGAAAAACCAAAACTCTTATGTACTGTACTTAGAAAAAATATTTGACAAGCTTGGGCAAAAAATAGATGCTCTTGAATAAGTCTAATGCGTACTACGCAATAATACTAAAAATGAATTTTGCATTCAAACTGTAGATAATTATTTGCAGAGAGGGTGCATACTTGTACTAAAGAGGAAAAAATATATATGAGTAAAATATCAAGAAGAAACTTTTTGGCAAAAGCAGCAGGGGCTGCAGCAGCTGGCATAGTATTGCCAACTATCATCCCTGCAAGCGCTCTTGGCAAAAACGGAACAGTTGCGCCAAGCAACAGAATTAATTGCGGTATCATTGGTAATGGTATGCAGTCTGGGGGGCATCGCCATAACCTGTCTTCAAGAAAAGAAACGCAAATGCTTGCTGTTTGCGACGTGAAAGAAGACGTACTTAAAAGGGTTCAAGAAGAAGTAAACAGAATTACCGGCGGCCGTAACGATATGAGCGGCTATAAAGGTTGTGATGCTTATATAGACTATCAGGAACTTATTGACCGCCCTGATATTGACGCAGTTTGCATTGTAACACCTGACCACTGGCACGTTGCACAAGCTCTTTATGCAGTAAACAGAGGCAAGGCAGTATATTGCGAAAAACCTCTTACACTAACAATTGAAGAAGGCAGAATTTTGTCTGACGCAGTAAAGCGCAATGGCGCAATTTTGCAGGTTGGCTCTCAGCAGCGCAGCGAATGGCAGTTCAGAAAAGCTGCTGAATTGGTGCGCAATGGCAAAATCGGCAAGGTTAAAGAAATTTACACAGGCATTGGCGATTTCCGCTTCCCTGCTATTCTTCCCGAGCAACCAATCCCTAGCACTTTGCATTACGACAAATGGCTAGGTCAGACACCTTGGTTCCCTTACAATGAACAGCGCATCAAGGGCGACTACGGCGGCGGCTGGCGTAATTATTGGGAATACGGCTCACGCAAAGAAGGCGACTGGGGCGCTCACCATTACGACATTATTCAGTGGGCACTTGGCATGGACAATTCCGGCCCTACTACATTCTATCCTTATAACGAAAATAATGGCTGCCGTTGCCGTTCATACTCTTACGACAAGGGTCCTACAGTTTATGTTAATCCGCCAGATGGTCTTACAAAGGGATACATGATTCGCTTTGTTGGCGAAGAAGGCGAAATTCGTGTAAGCAGAGGCGGCAAAATTGAAACTATGCCATTTACATTGTCTAACAGTGTTCTTGAAGCAGGTTCACTTGCGCTTCACGCTTCTCAAAATCATATGACCGACTGGGTTAACTCTATTAAAACAGGACGTCAGCCAATTTGTACAGCAGAAATTGGTCACAGAACTGCAACTATCTGCCACTTAAATGCAATTTCTATGCGTCTAAACAGAATAGTAAAATGGGATCCTGCAAAGGAAATGATTATTGGCGACGAACAGGCTAAGTCTATGCAAAGCCGTCCACGCCGCGCACCTTACTTCCTCGGAGCATAATTGAAAGGATTTACAAATATGAAATTTTACAAAAATAGTATTATTGCAATTATTGCTTTGGCAGCAGGCACATGTTTTGGCGTAGATTATGCAGCAAAAATAGACGCTGCTTTGTCTAAAGACAAAATGGCCGACAAAGTTGCAGCAACTGCAGAACTGACAACTCTAGCTTACGAAGCCCGCAAAGCCGGCGCAAACGAAGCTGAAGCCAATGATTTTGGCAAAGCTATAGTTGCTGCGATGGATAAAAACAAGGCAGATCCTGCTAAAGTTATCTACCTTTACCATCTCTTCCAGATGGACATAAGCAAAGGCAATTTTGGCGAAATCGAAAGGCACATCAAAAGCCTAGGCTTTGAAGGACTATGGCATGAAACTCATCAGCAGGCATTCTTGGCTATGCCAAGAAATCTTTATCCGCTTGCCGCAATGGCAAACGAAGCCGGCGACCCTAAAGCTGCAAAAAATAATGCAGAACTTTTTGGCGCAGCAGTTTCTAAGGCTTATGAAAAGTGCAAAAATAAAGAAGAAAAGGTTTTTCTTCTTGGTGTACTTCAAATTTGCAGCGGCAAAGAATCTTTAAAGACACTTGAAGCAGCTATTGCAGATAAAGACTATAATGTCGCAGAAGCTGCAAGAATGGCTCTTGAAAAGAATATGTCGCCGGATGCAAACAGAGTTCTTGAAAATGCGGCAAAATCTACAAAAGATTCGCTTCGTATTGCAGGCATAGTTAATTCTTTGGCAGCAAGAAAAGCAGGCAGCGAAATTGTTGCAAAATCAAAAACAATGAAAGACAAAAACATTGTTGCAGCAACTTATATAGAAAATCGTGACTGGCCGGAAACAGACTTTGCAAAGTTCCAAGCAGCTTGGGCTGCAGGTCCTACACCAGAGCTTGCAAAAAAAGCAATTGCCAAAGGTTCTGACGACAGAGCATTTGTTCTTGCCGCACCTGCTTTCTTTGATAAGTCTATGGCAGCTTCAATGCCTGCATTTAAAACAAGATACGCAGCAAGCGAAGTTTCAACTAGGGCTTGGGTATTGTCTTCACTTTCAGGCAATAAAGCTGCAAAGAACTTCATTATTGAAGAAGGTCTAAAGGCAGACTCTGAAGACACATACGCAATAAGAATGGCAGCAGCAGACGCTCTTGCACCTATTGGCGACAAAGAATCTGCAAAAGCTGTCTTCGATATGCTTAAGCAAACAAATTCTTCCAATATGCCAGACCATATCAAGGGTTCAACACGCTTTTGGTGCGAAACTTCATTGGTTGTAATGCGCCCTGCAGACGCTAACGAAGTGCTGTTAACTGCGGCGAAAGCAAACGATGGTGACGCTATTAAACTTCTTGGCAAACGCGGCGTTTACAAGGCATTGCCTATGATTATGCAAAATATCAAAGACAATAAGGAAAGAGGCGCTTGCCTTGAAGCCCTTATGAGCCTTGCTGACGACAAAGTATTCCTAGAATACGCAAAGTTTGCTGCAGAATCTAATGACGACTTTTTAGTAAAAGGCATAGTTCGCCTTTCAACAAACGTTGGCAAACGTGTCAAAGATGCAGACGCAGTAATCAAGGGCCTTGACGCTCTAAGCGCAAAAGCTTCAGAAGCATCTAAAACAGCGCTCGACAGAGCTAAAGAAATGATAGAACAAAGAGGCGAACCTAAGAAAGAAAAGAAATAGTCTTTCTTAAAATTCTTAAAAATTTAAAAGGATGCCAAAAAAAAATTGGCATCCTTTTTTGTAAACTAGTAATTTGCTTTTATAGCAGAACTTGCTTGCACTTAAGTTTCTTAAGTAAAAGTCTATTGCGCACAAAGATAAGAAAACAAAATAAAGTTAATGCATAGCTTGATATATAATTTTTTTTAGCCACAGATTGCACAGATAAAATTGAAAAATCAGAACATGATTTCTTATTTAGCTAAAAGTCTATTGCGGTGCAGATGATAAAAGAGAATAAATATTTAAGGTTGCTTGTAATAATGTTTTTGAAAACAGTAATTTAAAATATCCTAAAAATGAACTCACTGATAATAGATTATTGCTATTAAAAAAATTAGACTATTTCGCAAAGAAAAACATTTCTTTGCGCCCTTAGCAAAACACACCATCTCGCAAATTTTTTCTTAAACAGAAAAAGCCCCCATGTGGACTCGTATCGTAATCATACGCAATGCGTATGATTAGCTCGCACAAGAAAATTAGTTTTGGAGAAACTAAAGTTTTCTTTCTAAGTGTGAGCGGCGATACGTGTCCCCAAGAACAAGGGCGTCACTTAAAAAGTTGAAATTTTTAAGACAAAATCTAAAATTTATTTTTAGTCATTTCAAATCTACTACTAAAATTCTCATCTAAAAAACTACTCACAAAAACAAAATATCACACGACACTCATTAAGCTAATTCCAAATCCTCAATTGCACCGCAATAGACTTTAAGTTTTAAAATCTCATCTGTTTAAATCTGTGGCTAATAAATTAAAAACTTTTCTTTAATTTTTGAGTCTCAAATAAAATACAATCAAGGCTCGCTTAAAACTATTGGATGCAAACTTTGTTTGCTTGCGGGTGCAGGGTTGCAAGCAAGCCCCTGCTTAAAATCAAGTAACTAATAGAAAAAGAGGCAAAATTACCTCTTAAAAAAAAATTAAATATCTGAAAAAGATAGCTACTAGAACAATACTTGCAACTGAGCTCTTACAGTATTTGATTCTGCTTCTTTTGCGTTTGAGTTAAAGCCGCCTGTGTAAAGACCCCATTCGTATCCGATTGCAAATTTTACAGATGGAACAAGATACCAATTTATACCAATATAGTATGTTTGAGCTTTGTCGTACAGATTTGTAATATTGCCTGCGTTTGTGGAGAATGTGCCCATAGTTACAGGGTTAAAACCAATGCCGTCTGACATAACAAAGGAGGCTCTGAATATTGGTTCAAGGCTGCCCCAGTCGTCGACATGAAATTTGTATGCGACTGTTCCGTTAAAGCCCATTGGGGTGGAATTTTTATTGGCGGCAATATCGCCATTTTTTACATTCTGAATAAAATATTCCAGCATCAAATTTACGTTTTTATAGTTTAAAGAAACGTAAGGATTTGCGCCCCAAACTTCGTTTTTAACGTTATTTACAACAAAGCCGCCATCTGCGTAACCAAAGTTTAGACCAAGATCGTAATTTAGGTCTGTCTGATTGAGTTCTATTTTAGATTTGTAGCCTACGTTTACATAGAAAGATAAGTCGTTATTGCCTTCAAAGTTTGCTAGGCTTGCACTGGAACCCTCGTAAGAGTTGCCGCCCACAACAGAAAGTCCGTAGTACAGTCCTTCGATTGATCTGAACTTGCCATCAAAAAATACGCCTATGGCTCTTGAGCCAAAGTTTTTTACGCCATTAGAGCCATTGTCTGGGCGTGTAAAAAACCAAGTTGCTATGGAGCGTTCCGGCGTATACTGAGAAAAGTCGTCAAGTCCCTGCTCTAGCCCCATATTTACTTTGCGAAGGCCCACATCAAGCTGACCTGAAAGGTAGTCTACGTCTATGACTTTGCTGATAATAACTTTGTCCAGATAGTTGCGTTTTCTGCCTTCAATGCCAAAGTCTGTAAGCACATCAACAAGCCAGCCGCCTTGAATTTCTGCATTAAGACCAATTTTCACATAGCGCATTTCAAAGCCGTTTGTGTCGGCCTGCTCGTGGCTGCCAGAGGGCGATGTAACTTCATTTTTGCCCAGCGAATACCAAGTGTCTATGCCACCATAGATAGAAAGTTTTTTTGTGTCAGAAGTGCCTGGTTTTACAACAACGCTGTCTCTGGCAATTTGCGTTGCTTCTTGCTCTGTAATTGTACCTTTTTTTACAAGAGTTTCTAAAATAGTTCTATCTTGGGCATTTGCCACACAAATACTCGCAAGTGCCAAGAGTGTTAAAAATTTTGTTTTCATACGGGGCTAGATAATTTCCAAAAACTCTTAAATGACAAGAATTTTTTAAAAACGCTAATTTCTTTTTTCTGAAATGAAGCTAAATGTTTTAGTTTTTTCAGCAGAATTTTTTTCCCAAGAACGCTCATAAGAAACATTGATTTCTCCTTTGCCAGAGCCTATTACATCAAATACAAGCCTTGTGTGCCCCCCAGAGCCTACAAGTGCGTCTTTTTGAAATTTCACAAAAATGCGCTCTCTAAATTTTAAGATGTCTTTAGGAAAACTTTTAGCCACCCAGTCGAAACCTGTTGTAGGGTTTGACTGAAGCTCTACAACAAGAATGTCGCCTTCTACCACAGTTGCCACAGACTTATCGTCATTCCAAAGTATGTGGTGCGTTAGTGGGTCTGTGCTTTCAAGGCCCCTTGCAATGCCAACGCCATCAATTTGATAGTCTGCTTTTTTCCAATCGCCCGCAGTTTGGGGAAGATTTGAAGGCTTGCTTTGGCAGCCAAAAAAAAGACCGGAAACTAAAAAAAGTAGAAGAAATTTATTCATCCGCAAATGCTCTTAAATTCTAAGAGCTTTTTCAAGCCTTTTTGAGCTAAGAGATTTAAATGAAATACGCTTGAATTTGCTTGCGAAATTTTTAAGCCCTGCCAAATTGTAGGGTTACTATGGCTAAATATAAATATCACTTTATACCTAATACTCACTTAGACAGAGAATGGACTCTAGACTTTCAGCATACTAGAAAAATGACTGTAGATTTTCTTGACGACTTGCTTGTCATTATGAAGAAAATTCCGGGCTACACATTTCTTTTAGACTCTCAGGCAGTTCCATTAGAAGACTATCTTGAAATTCGCCCAGAAAAAGCAAAAGATTTTAAGAAATACATTTCTGAAGGGCGCATCAACGCAGGCCCTTGGTACAGCGCCCTAGACATGAATACTATCTCCGGCGAAGCTGTAGTTAGAAATATGCTCTACGGCCACCTAACTGTTGAGCCTTTTGGCAAGCCTATGAAGGTTGGCTACACTCCGTTTGGTTGGGGGCAAGTTAGCCAGTTGCCACAAATTTATAAGGGCTTTGGCGTAGACATTGCTTATTTTTACAGAGGCATTACAAAGGAACAAGCTCCTAAGTCTGAATTTGTTTGGCGTGGCGCAGACGGCACAGATTTATTGGTGTCTCGCTTTGGTATGGGCGCACGTTACAACTTCTATTTTGGCGTTTGGCGCAAGGCTCTTTATAGCACAGAAACTCATAGAATTCACAGACGCTTCCATTGGTACGAGTCTTCATCGCCTTTCAAAGTTTGCGACGAAAACGCTCGTTATAATCATGGCTCTGTTTTTGGCAATGAGTGGCCTATGGACAAAAACGCTGCAGACGCTGCATTCAAGAAGCTTGTTGAAGAAGAAAAAACTCACTTTGGCACACAGCACATAGCGCTGATGCATGGCATGGATACCTCTACACCCGACTTGCGTGAAGCAGAAATTTTAGAGCAGTGCAAAGACATTGCCAAAAAAGACGGCGACGTATTCTACTCATCGCTTCCTGAATATTCTAAGGCTGTAATTAAAGCTGTAGACCAAAAGAAGCTTCCTGTTATAGAGGGCGAAGTTCGCCACCTAAGCATGAATAAATATGGCTTTAACTACATTGCTAACGACATTATCTCTGCACGCACACGCCAAAAAGTTTTGCTTAACGATGCAGAAAACGCACTTGTCAAAAAGGCAGAACCATTCGGCTTTATGGCTTGGGTAAATGGCGTAGAGTGGCTAAAGCCTTTTTACGACTTGGCTTGGAAACAATACTTAAAGTGCCACGCTCACGACACTCTTGGCGGCTGTGGTATAGACAGAATTGAAGAAGACGCAACGTATCGCTTAAAGGATTCTATCTCTTTGTCAGACATGATAGCTTCTGAATCTTTGATGAAGCTTCAGGTGCAAATAGACACATCAAAGCTTTCAAAAGACGGCGTTGTACTTACAGTTTATAATCCGCTTCCATTTGAGCGTTCTGAAACTGTAATGGCGTTTGTTGACGTTGCCCGTGAAATTAAGGGCGAAGGCTTTGCTCTTGAAGACGGCGCAGGCAACGCAGTTAAGTTCGATATTGCAGCAACAGATTATTACGGCAAAGTTTTCCGCGACCACGCAGACTTAGCTTTAATGAGCTATGCAGATGAATTTAAGCTAAACTTCTTTGCGCAAAACGTGCCTGCAATGGGCTACAAAACTTTTGTGCTAAAGCGCACCCCTAAGGCTGCAAAGAAAATTGCTGCAAAAAATTTCGAACTGGAAAAAGAATTTTTGAAAGCAAAAGTAAATTCAGACGGCACTATAACTGTTACAGACAAAGCTTCTAAGAAGATTTACGAAAATCTAAACTACCTTGAAGACGGCGGCGAAATGGGCCACTCTTGGAGTCATGTGTCGCCAATTAAAGATTTGATTGTAAGTTCTAAGGGCTGCAAGGCAAAGCTTGTTCGCACAGTGTCTTCTGAAGTTTTAAATTCTGTTTCTGCGCAGTTTGTTATGAAGATTCCTTCAAACACACCACGTAGCACAGATTATATGGACTGGCGCCAGTCAACAAGACTTGCAAAAGACTTAGTGCCTACAACAATAAGCGTAGAGTACTCTCTAAAAGCCGGCGCAAAGAATATTGAAGTTTCTTTGAAATTTGAAAATAAGTGCCGCAATCACAGAATGCGTGCAATGTTTGAAACAGGTATAAAGGCTGAAGACTCTTTTGCAGATTCTGTTTTTGATATAGCAGAGCGCAGAATTAAGCGTGACGCAAAAAATATCTACGCCTATATGCCAGAGCTTACATTCCCTATGAATCGTTTTGCTGGAATGCGTAATAAGAGCGAATCTTTTGCTGTTCTTGGCGGCGGCTTGCACGAGTATGAAGCCTTTGAAGGCGGCAAATTTGCGCTGACTGTAACAAGAGCATACGACAACAAAATTTGTACTTCCGGAGACTTTGACCTAGAATACAAACCTGGCGATTTGTCTCACGTTATTGGCGCACACAGCTACAAATACGCAATCTGCTTTGGCGACTTTGGCGCTGATCTAGAAAATCTCTTACGTGATGCAGATAAATTTGCAGCTCCGCTTTTGGTAACAGAATCTAAAGCAAGAAAAGGCGGTAAACTTCCACTGGAAGCAGGCTTCCTTTCTATTGATAATCCTGTAGTTCAGCTTTCTTGTGTTAAAAAGGCAGCAAGGGGCAAAGAAATTATGGTGCGTTTATACAATCCTTCTAAGAAGGCTCAAAAATGCGCACTAAGCTTTTCTAAGCCTGTTGCAAGCGTTAAGCTAACAAACCTAAATGAAGAAATGCCAAAGGCCGGTAAAGCTAAGGGCAACACTGCATTGGCAGAGCTTGGCGCAAAGAAGATTCAAACACTTTTAATTACACTTAAAAAGTAATGAAAAAACGCACAATAAACGGCAAAATTTGCGAACTTAAAGACGGCAAGCTTTTCATAGATGGCAAATATACATTTATGAAAAGCGGCAAGCCCCTACGCAACTATGGCAAGGCTGACGAGATTGAAACTCTCATTTCTCATCTGCCAATAATTGCAAAAAAAGGCTACACAAACTTGGCGCTAAACTGCTACTGGCACCATTTCGACTTTGTTGGAGATGGCACTATTTCTGCAGACATTGCGCCGCTTCGCAAGCTTATCGATGCAATTAACGCAAACGGAATGTTTGCATCTCTTAGCGTTGAAACTTATGGCGTTGGCGGCGGCACTTTGCCGGAAGGCTTTTGGAAAAAGTATCCAAATGCAGTTGCAGTAGATTCTAATGGCGAAAGAGCTTCAGACACAGAATATTTCTACGCCTCTGTAATTCCATCGCTTTACGATGAAGACTATTTAAGATGCTCTCGCAAGTTTATTGAAAATCTTGCAAAAGCACTTGCAGATAAAGATTTCTTATATTGCGAAACAACAGTTGAGCCGCAGTATATGGGCAGCCGCTATTTAGACTACTCTCCTGCAGCAAAGAAGGCTTATGAGGCTTGGTGTGCACAAAATTGCACAACGGCTCCGGCCTTCCCTGGCAGTTTTCCTGTTTCAGAAGAATTTATTACAGACGTTTGCTGGAATACCTTTAGGGGCAGATGGCTTGCAGACTGGGTGAATAACGACGCACGTGCATATCGCAAAGGTTTTGGCGACAAGGCAATCTGGATAGCTTCAGACTATTTAGACGCAAATGAAAAAACAATGTGCGCAAGAGCAGGCAGTCCAATGACCTTCCTTTTAAATCTTACAGAACCCGACGTTTTGCAAGTAAACTGGACATGGCATTTTGACGACAGAATTCCTAACGCAAAAGCGTACGCACGTGTGCACGAGGTTATGCGCACCACAAATCGCAACTGGGCAGTTTCTGAGCACATGACAATAAATGGCACAGACTACAAGCCTTCTGAGATGGACGCACTTTTGCAAAATACAATAGACAATTCCACAAATTTTGGCTGGGAATTTGTTGACGTTGCAATAGATAATGTTGACCCTAATCAGGAAGGCGTGGTTATTGCTGGCAGCTTTAAACCCCTTAACTTTAGCGTTTATAATAACGACTGGTCACCAAAACCATCTATGGCATACGTTGACGACAAGTGGGATTTCTGGATGAAACAAATTCAAGAGAAACTTGCTAAACAAAGCTAAACTTTAAAGCTAAAAAACAAAAATTTAAACGCTTAATTCTATTTTGAATTAAGCGTTTTTTTGTGACCAAATTTTATTTTTAACCACAGATGAAACAGATGCAAATAGATAGGATCTAGAAGCCTTCATCCATAATATACCCAGATAAAAACTAAAGATTTAAAATTAGGAATTTTAATTTTAAAAAAATCATCTGTTAATATCTGTTTCATCTGTGGTCATTTTTTTAATTAAATCTTACAGCTATTTTTTATCAGACTCTTCTTTAGCTTTTAAATAGCGTTCATACTCGCCCTTATACTTGGGGATACGTGCAGCATAACGCTTGTAAAGCTCGTCTAATTTATCTTCCATCTTTGCACATTTATAGAATTCTATAAGTTCTTTATTGCCTTTTTTAGGTGCATATTTTTCTGTAAGAGTATCTGCAAAGTTTATTAGCTCAAGACCTAAATCTTGATCATGCAATCGCTGTTTCCCTCTGCTATTTTTACCAAAATAAATTAGAGCTGCTGTTTGCACTGCATCTTCTACAGCCATTGTATAACTACTTCCTTCGCTTTTAGCGTTTCTTTCATAGTAGGTTTTTGCTTTATCAAAATATTTTTGAGTCTCTTGGATATTTTTTTCAGTGCCAATTCCATTTTTATACATCACTGCAACATAAGTATTATACCAAGGTTCTGCATTTGTATTCTTGCCGCCTGAATTAACAAAGTCGGCAGTTTTTTTCATAACAATAAAGCCGCGTGCTTCATCTTTATGTTTTCCAAAAAGCAAAGCATAAGCATAATCAAGGCCTACATCAAAATTACCCTTATCAAAAAGTTCGCCCTGAAGCTTAAAGTAGTCGTTTTGCCTACCCTCTTTCTTGTAAATATTTTCAATTACAGCCAAAGCGTTTAAATCTACAAGAGGCGTTAGCTCTATAGCCTTTTGCATAATTTTTACGCCCAAAACTTTGTTTACAGGGAAACCATCTGCCGGATAAGTACAATATTCATGACCAACATAAATATAAAATGCATCATAAATTACAGTACTTATACTAATTGAGTGATCATCTTTATTGTAAATAATGCTATTTTCTTCTTCCAGTTTCACGTTTGCAAAAAATTTATCAAAACATTCGTTTGACTTTGCGCTGTCTTTTTCTAAGCCCTCGCCTCCTAAGTTATAAAGATTTGCAAGCTGCACTAAAGATTTGTGATACGACCAATTTTTAGGCACATCAAAAGATAATATTTCCACAGCCCGTCTATAGTCTTTAGGAAATTCTTTTCCATTTACAAAAGCTGTTGCATAAGCAAAACGAAAATTAAAATCTGGGTTCTTGTAATGCGCTTCTGAAAGCTCTGCAAATTCTTTCCACTTTTCGGCGTCACGTAGTTCTAATGCCTTTTTATTTACTTCTTTTATTTCTTTAGCTTCAGGAACAGTTTCTTTTACTGTTTCTTTTTTGCTCTCATCATAATACCCTTTTTGATCATTATACTCTAAGTACCCTTGCGACAAAATAAAAAATGCAATAAATAAAAACAGAGCCCAGCCAAAAACATAAAGCAATATACGAAAGACCTTTTTCATAAACTAAATTGTGAAACTAATTAAAAAAAACACAACACAATTATGACTTGATAAAAAATACGTATTGGCTAAAATCAATCTCAAATGTTTTATATTCCATATTCTTTTGATATTACAATGTGGCTATTAAACTCTTTAATATCGCTGCCTGTATTGATTGTTCTTGGCTGGCTTTTTGGAAAGTTTGAAGGACGCATTATTTTACCCTTCAGACTCTGCCTTTGGGGCCTTGTTTGGATTATTTCAATGCTTGTGCTTAATATGACATCTGTATGCATGTGCAGCGCAGTTTTTGGCTGGCATCACTTTTATAGTTTTGAATCTGCATACGCAAGTTTGCACCCTATTGCGCTTACTTTTGTTTATCTGCTTTCGCCCTTTCTTGTTGCATATGTACTTTTGCCATTTTGGATGGCTTTTGGCTTTGCAAAAGCAAAGTGCGCAGATGGCGAATCTAAAAAAACTTTTTGGCTTTATAAAATATTTGCACTTCTAAAAGTATTTGCTATCGCTCTTTGCGGCTCAATGCTTGCAGCTTGGATGCGCCAGTATCACGGGGCAGACGTGTATCTGGCCTCACCACACTTTGTCTTAGCACTGATTTTAATTTCAACTATCGCCGCAATTTTGTGGCGCAAACGCTTTGGAATAATCTTCCCCATTGTTTTATTTGCAGTACTTTACTTTTCTAATTATGAAGTAAAATCTATGCCACGCAATTCAGACAGAATTGCAAATGTTTTTTACATTAAAGATGGCAAATATGATGTGCCAACAGATAAATACAGATACAATCAAAATGATGACCCGCGCGACCTTGAATCCAGAAACCTTCGCAGCATAGATACTTTCTTTTTTGCACGCCATAACTACCTAGACGATTGGAATCTTGAAGCCCTAAAAAAAGCAAATCCACAAAGCTGGGATGTTTTTACAAAAGAAAGCAAAGATTACCAATACCTTAAAGCAGGCGATGCTAATTTTGCCGAAGCGCTTGAAACACTTAAAGCATACATCACGCTTATCGATAACAGCGAGCGCACAAAAAAGCTGTTGGAATTTCTGGACAGCCCGGACCTAGTCCTTATGGGAGACAAATTTGCCCATAAAGTTTACGACTCTAGCAGATTCAAGACCTGCGCCTTTTCAGATAAAACAAAAGCCTTTTACGAAATAGAAATATCCTTCAAATTTGATAAGTAAAACAAGAGGTTTTGCTTGTAAACAAAATTTTCTTCAGATAACTAATTGCATTTAAATAACTTACGTCAAAACCTACCAAAAAAACATTGACAAAAGATGCAAATATCTTATTATATGGCACATAAGAAAATCAGATAAGGCTGTGCCGCTTTTAATGCAAGAAAGTTTGCATAGTTAACAAAACCTATGAAACACTCATTAAAAGCACTTTACTTAATAATACTCCTTTTGGCGTCGCCTCCTGCGTTTGCCGGAATGTACGACCCTGTAAATTATGTAAACTACAATATAAGCGGGCTTAATTTTTACTCAGGATCAGAGATTTACAACAATGGAGCAGCTCCCGGATACACGCAAAATCAAAATAACCGCAAAATAATGAATTTAGACCTAAGTTATGGCAAATTCATGGGCGCCTACACTAATGAAAGTGGCGCAATTTTTACTTACCAGTACCTTATAAATGCAGACTTTAGCAATGCCAAACTTCAAGGCTCTAACTTCTATGGCGCCACTCTTAGCAATGCCACATTTACAGACGCTGAAGTAAGTTATGTTAACTTTTCCAACGCCTCATTTTCCTACGAAATGCTGGTACAAACAAAAAGTTATGCAGATAAAGATTTGCGTGGCCTTCAAATGACAGCAAGCGCCGCTGGCGGAGATTTTTCAGGACAAAATCTTCAAGGCGCAAAACTTAATGGAATAAGTGCCACAACAGATTTTTCTAACGCAGACTTACGTGGAGTTAGCTTCACCCCCAGCGCTGGAATCTACACTAATACCATTACTCCTACAGGAGTTTTAATGATAAAAGTAGACGGTACTATTTATCGTGGCGTCCATTTAAGAAATAACTCTCAATATCTTAGAATTAGGAAGTCAGAATCAGAGCAAGCAGTTGTTTTAAATGCTTCAACAACTGCCAAAGGCGGCTCACAGATTATTATTGAAGTTGGCGGAGAACTTCAGCTTAAATCTTTAAATACCACAGAAGTAACTTTTACATTACAAGATACGACTCTTATTTTTAATGTTGATGTAAAAGATAATACTCTTGAAGCCGGAAAAATACATCTTACTAAGGATGGAAATTTTGCCTCAGGAAAACTTGCCATACAAAACACAGCTTCTATTAAGCTAATTTTGGATGACAATTTTTTGATTTCCGAAGAATTAGATTTAATGCTTATTAACAATAAAGAGGGAACTATTACAGGCAATTTCGAAAAAGAACAAGTTAGTATTCTTTACGCTGATGGTTCAAGCTATGAAGGCATTTGGAGTGTCATAACAAGTTCTGACGATATTTCTGGCATTGGCATACGTTTTGAAATACCCGAGCCTAATGCTTATGCCGCAATTTTTGGGCTTATTTCGCTAGCCTTTGGCATTTATCGCAAACGCAAGTAAGAATACCTGACTGTACTAATTTATTATACAAATAAAGTGTCTTAAAACTACGCCTGCAAGCAGGCTGTTTTTTATTTGTAAAAATTCTCCTGCAAAACTGCGTTTTGGTAGAATTTTTACAAATAAAAAACCACGCAACTTTCATTACGTGGTTTTAAATATTTTCAATACGGGATGGACGGGACTCGAACCCGCGAGCTCCGGCGTGACAGGCCAGCATTCTAACCAACTGAACTACCACCCCAGATTGAATTTTTCTAATTCGTAGATCAGCTGGGACTCGAACCC
This sequence comes from Opitutales bacterium, assembly GCA_031547315.1. Classification (GTDB taxonomy): domain Bacteria; phylum Verrucomicrobiota; class Verrucomicrobiia; order Opitutales; family Intestinicryptomonadaceae; genus Intestinicryptomonas. Next base: position 2,871 of record JAVBSE010000025.1, on the reverse strand, counting down.
AGAACCAACGGCTTAAAAGGCTGCTGCTCTACCATTGAGCTACTGATCCATAAATTAAAGTACTCAAAGCTACCCATTGTTAGTATTTTGGCAAGTCTTTTTTTTATTTTTTTTACTAAATCAAAAATACCTTAAAACTTGCAGAAATTATCAAAATCTCTCGCAGCACCTGTCTCAGACTTTCTTATTGAAAAAATTTAATACATAAATCAGACTGGAATCTAAAATAAACAAACCCAATATTTGCTATTAGATCCCATTATTATATGAATTTTCTAAAATACTTTTTCAAAATTTTTCTTCTTTTCTTAGCTTCTGTTTTTCTTTTTGCCTGCGCTCAAAAAGATCAAATAATTCTCAAAAGTCAGCAGGAAAACACATCGCCTGATCTTGCGCTGCAAATTTTAAAGGATGGCAACAAAGAATTTCGTTCAGGTTCTTGCTGCGCAGACAATATCTCCAGATTAAAGCCTTCGTTAGATGAGCAATACCCAATTGCGGCAATTCTTTCTTGTATGGATTCCAGAGTGCCTCCTGAGGCAATTTTCAACTGCGGAATTGGTGATATTTTTGTTATCAGACTTGCCGGACCTGTTACAAATTCTGACGTTGTGGGCAGTTTAGAGTATGCTTGCAAAGTCTCTGGCGCAAAGCTGATTCTTGTAATGGCACATCAAAATTGTGGCGCAATTAAATCTGCAATTAAAGATGTAAAGCTTGGAAACATTACTCAGCTGCTAGACAAAATTGAACCTTCCAAGCAAAATCTTGCCCCTCTGTTTGAAGATAAATCTTATAAAAATTTGCCCTACTTTGACGCACTCGCAAAAGAAAATGCAAAAAATGCAGCCGCTCAAATTCGCAAAACAAGCCCCATTCTTTCAGAGATGGAAAGCTTAGGACAAATAAAAATAGTTTGCGCTTTTTATAATTTAGAAACAGGAACTGTCGAATTCTTTTAATGAAAAAATTCTTAGCTTTAGTTCTAATTTCAATTTCATTTTCTTTTACAAATGCTCAAAATGTAAAAGAAAGAACTTATTTGCTGCCCACAAATGCCAGTCTTTTAAGCGCACAGTGGACTGAAGATTTTGATGCGGCTATTGAACTTGCCCTTAAGCAAAAAAAACTGCTTTTTATTTCAGCAACGCAAAATCCAGACAAAATTGCCCTTTCAAAAGAAAACGAAAATTGGAAAAATTCGGAATTCAAAAAATACTTGGACGACAATTTTATTTGTGTGCTAATTCCCCTAAAATCGACAAGCGAATTTGTTTCAAGTGCAGAATATAAAGTCTACTCGATAAATGAAAAGTTCTCCCAAAGGCATAATGAACTTATTGCCGACCTCTCAAAAAAATATCTTTTAGACGCAAACATAGTCTTTGATCCGCAAAGCGACAAAAGTGTCAGAGTTAAAAACAAACAGAAAACTGCCCTTGGCTGGATGGATGATTTAGAAGAAGCCAAATCTAAAATTTTAGAAAATTATAAGCGCAAAAACATACTTGCAAATCCAAATGAAACTTTGCCCAACTACCAAATTGAAGCCTTAAAACGCAAGCGCATAGATTTAGAAAAACAAGGCGGATTACTTTACACACCAATCAAAACTTGGCATGACGACTTCAAAAAAGCAGAAGCGCTTTCTTTAGAAAACAAAAAGCCAATATTTATTTGGCTTTCTAATCAGCAGATAAAGCGTGTTTTACAAATAGATGCATTTTCGTCGCCGGAATTTTTAAATTTTGCAAAAGAAAACCTGATTCTTGCAAGAGCTCAAATTGTCTTTGAAGAGATTGGCAAATATAAATACATTTACAAAATTTATCCGCAAGAATCACCATATCAAAATTATCAGGAAGAAGTCTTAAATAATTTTGGCGAACTGCGTTTTCCCGGCTATATTATTTACCTTCCTCAAACAAAAAAATTTGTGAGCCGCTATTTGCCGCATGAAGACGCAAAAGAAATGCTCTTAGATATTCAAATGGATTTATTAAAGCTAAGAAAAGAAAATTAGTTTTTACTTTTTAACGCTTAAATCCAAAGATTTTTTGAAGTATGGAATATAACTTATCTCTGTCAAAACCTTAGCTTCCAGATAAGTTAAAATAAAGTATTTACCATCCATATATAGCAAATATTCCTGCTTAGATTTATTATAGCCACAAATTATTGCGTATTTTTTTCCTACAAAAAATTCAAATTTTTCTAGGGGCAATAATTCGTATTTTACTAATTGGATTTTTTCCGGATTTACCTGTCTTGTCTTTAAAATGTTTGCCCAAACAGAAAGCTCCTCTTTAAAACTTTTAAATTTAACAATCACAGGAAGTCCCATATTTATTGAGTCCTCCAAATTTTTTACAGGCAAAGAATTCCAATTTTCAAAATGCCAATTCAAAGAAAAATTTTTGCCCGCATTTTCAAAAACAGAATTACTGCTGCTTTGAATATTTGCAAAAGCAGAAAGTTTTTCTAAAGAAGGATTACAGCCAAGATAATCGTAAACTTCAAAAATTACTTCTTCAGGGTTTGAATTATATTCTTCCAGTGCAGGGAAATTACAGTCCAAATATTTGCCGCCGCCAGCTTTTACTTTTAAAAATTTTTGAAAGAACTGAGGGAATTCTCCTTTTGAAAAAGCACTTTGCTGAGAATTTTTAATCAATGCTTCTTGCTCTTCTTTTGTAGTTTGCGCAAAAAATGCAGAGCTCAAAAAGCTTGATAATTCCGAACCCAAGATGCTGTAAAAACGCTTATCAAAATTAAAAAAGAATTCGTCACTCTGATAATTATAGCCATAAATTAGGGCGGCCGGTTGTTTTTTATTTTTGTTTGCGGGTGTTTTTTTTGATTGGTTTTTTT